>JAUWEG010000016.1 GCA_030608385.1 Candidatus Heimdallarchaeota archaeon | reverse complement strand
AGACAAAAGATTTTGTTTTTAGCATGGAAATTGAGAAAAAATAGAATAATGAGAAAGTAAGATTTTTACTTTCGGTTTGTTTTATTCTTTTTGTTAATGGCATAACCTGCTACTAGAAGAGAAAATAGAATTGATAAAGTTGCATAAGGAGTTGTTGTTGGTGTCTCAACTTCAAGCACGACGTTAAATAATATGGTTGAATTGAACTGATTTCCAGCCTTATCTTCCACCATTATAATCACAGTATAATTTCCATTTTCTACATAATTGTGGAATGCAAAATAATCATCTGTAACATTCTGAACTACACCATCATCCCAGAAAATCCAGACTCTGCCTATTCCTGCATACGCATCAGAATAATCAAAATAAACTTCAACATAACCATCAATTATTGCAGAATCATTTGAAGTATGACTAGTGATTTCCAATGTAGGATTTTCGAAGTCAAGATAGATAATCGTAGAAACTGTGGCATTTACTAATACAGGAATATCATTAACTCTCGTGATGTTAATTGAAATATATAGTGTCGCGTTGTATTCGCCTGTAACTTGAGGATAATAATGAACACTTGTATTTGTATCAATATCCATGATATCAGTGATTGGTGTTCCATCATCAAAATCCATTTCAACACTATAAAGCGACCCGCGAGAAGTTTCAATTTCGTAGTAAAATGTCACATTATAGTCGTTAGTGTAGGTGTTATTCACAGGATATAAATCAATCTCTGGAACTGAATCGTAGATGTACACCAATTTCATTATTCCACCTGTTTCATTGTAAAACGCACCATAATAGAGGTTATACGCTTCATAATGCAAAATATTCCCTTCGGAGAATGAACCAATAGAAACAAAGTATTCTCTTATTGTATCAGTGTGCCCATTTTCGTTTTCTACTGTATAATTTCGATTAAGTGTTGCTTCGACTTCAGTAAACGGAATTATTTCTGTATCATTATCTAGACCTTGTGTTACAAAATATCTGATTCCATATTTCTCTACATCTGTTGAATTGTGAGTAGTAATATTAAATTCTATGTTATCTAAATCAGTTATTTTTCCTTCTTGTAATGTACTTGATTCAAAGTAAAATCCATTGTAAATCATATACACATTTAGCTGAGTTCTGACTTCATTTATTCCGCCCCACATATCCCAACCATATGAGTTGTTCGCGCTGAAGAATATTGTTCTATCCGTAAATTCTAACGTTGTGTTGAAAATAATAGAAGTTGTAGTTGTATTCCCTTCTTGCCAATCCATTTCAATAAATGTTACATTACCATTAAATACGCCTAAAGCGACATCAGTTATTGGATCTCTGTACTTCGACAATGCTAAAGTTACTGTATCATTTTCTGTGCCCCCATAGATTTCGTAGCGGATTACTATTGTATTATTTGTTTGATTAGAAGGAGTATAGTAAATGTAACTGTTTTGTGTCACAGTTGCATTATCAATACTATGAAAAGCAGGAGGTGTCCCTTCTTCTGTAACATAGAGATAATGCCATGGCCCTAAATGATTAAAATTTTCTAATTCTTCATAGGTTCCATTAGTGATATCACCAATCCAAGCATAACCCTTGAATGTGGTGAAACCAGTTAAACTAAAAGTTCCTTTATAATATGAACGGTCAACTAGAGAGGAGGAGTAATTCAATGCTAAGCTGGTTTCGGGGGTTAGACTCAGGTTTGAACCAGAACCAACAATCACTATTCCACTTATACCTATGAAACGATCTACGGAATATTCAACTGTTATTAAAGTGAGATTTGGGAAATTGATTCCTTGAAAATCTTCGAGCCCTTCAGCTACTAGGCTTTCTAAAATCGGTTCTGTAGGATTAGCAGCATGCATTTTCGGATCGAATGATCCAAGTCCCAATGAAAGTGTTATCAGTATTATAACTACAAAGGTATATGTCTTTTTGTTGTTCATATCTCTTCACTTCAGCCTTGCTTGGTTGTGGTATTTTAAAGCTATTTTTATGCTTTATGTATTATGTTTTTTGTTTTGGAGTCTTTTTCATTCATTCTGGTATGTAAATGGGTCAAAGACAATAAATGAAACTGAGCAACCAAAATTTTTAGTGATTTCTAAGAACGAACTTATAATTTTAAAGCCAGATAAACCCCAGGAAGAATCAATTTTTGCTTTTCTTTCTTGAACCATTGATTTCACACCCTCTATAGCCATAGTTTCGGTTTTTTCTAAAGTCTCACCTCTGCTTTCAAAAGCCAACATACATGGGATTTGTTCATCCTTGATTTTTACAAAGACTTTTGCTAAAGCAATGCATGTTGCATGTTTTTGTCCAACAGACCCTTTAGAGAGAGATTTAACAACATGAATATTTGTACTAAAAGGAATCATTATGCATTTATCATCAACTTCTATGAATGTAATTCCTTTTGCCCTATCTATTTCAGGTATTATCTCTACAACAGGAGGAATGGAGGACACAGCAATATGATTTTGATAACCTAATCCTGAATTCATGAATGCTTTGTCAATAGCATCTAGTTCAGATGTATCAGATTCACCTATACCGGATGTAAGCCAGAATCTCGTTGGGTTGCTCATTTTCAGTGAAAAAATCTTTGTGGATTATATATAATTGTCGAACGAGCATACATTATACGGAAATCTACCGAATAAATACTTTCACAAAAGCATATATATTAATTTAGATTTTTCTTCTTTACAACCAAATGGTATGGTATATCTCATGGATGAACTGAAAGAGTTTTTCAGAAAAAATGATATTGAGTTTATTCAATTTCAATTTACAACTATATTTGGAGATTTAAAGTCAGTCGAATTTCCCTCAAATATCTGGGAGGAAATGAAAGATGGAACTGGAGTGGATGGATCTTCCTTAGGATTCTTAAAAACTGAACAGAGCGACATGAAGATAGTTCCTGATCTATCAACTTTAGCTGTTTTTCCCTGGGAACCAAGAATGGCAAGATTCATTTGTGATGTTTATGGAAATGATGGAAAACCCCACCTAACCGATCCTCGGAGTATTTTGAAAAAAGTAATTAAACAAGCTAATGATTTAGGGTATGAATTCAAGACACGACCTGAACTTGAATGGTACTTCCTAGATTCAGACCTTGAACCATGTGAATCTGGTGAATACATGGATACTCTACCTTATGATGAATTAGGATATCTTCGACGAAGTATTGCAAGCGATATGCAAGAAATGGGTATTGCAGTTAAAACAATTCACCATGAAGTTGGTAATGGTCAACAAGAGATTGAATTCGCCGCTTTAGAGGCGTTAAAACAAGCAGATGACACACAAACTGCAAAAATGATTGTCAAAGCAGATTCTCTTTTTAATGAAATTTTTAGTACTTTCATGCCAAAACCATTTGCTGATCAAGCTGGAAGTGGGATGCATATTCATCAATATCTTACCAAAGATGGAAAGAATATCTTTGCAGATGAAGAAAAAGGTATCAGTGATACATTACGCTATTTTGTTGGAGGAATTTTGAAACATGTAGATGCAATGACTGCACTCTTCAATCCAACAACAAATTCTTACAAAAGATTAGTTCCTGGTCATGAAGCTCCTGTTTACAAATCTTGGGGCGTTGCCAATAGAACAGCTTTGATTCGAATTCCAGGATACGAAAAGAAAGCAAGAATTGAATTCCGTGCAGCAGATGCAGCTTCAAACATCTATCTAGCTTCAGCTTTACTTCTAGCTTCAGGTTTGGATGGAATCAAGAATATGATCGAACCGATTCCTCCTACAACTAGAAATGTTGAAACTTTGTCTATTGAGGAAAGGAAAAGTATGGGGATTGTACAATTACCTAGCAGTTTATCTGAATCTCTGGACTTTTTGGAAAAAAGCGCTTTTGTAAAAGAAACCCTTGGTCAAGATATTCTCGATATATTTCTAGCTGTTAAAAGAATAGAATGCAAGGAATATGATGAAGCTAAAAGCAAAGGTGAAGAAGAAGAATGGGAATGGGAGTATGAAACCTATCTTGACAGAACTTAACTAAATGAGCTGTTCTTTTATTCTATCTGCTAAATTGTTGTTTTTAATAAGGTAACTTTAATAAGTCATGTAATGCTAAATAGAACTAATTGGCTGGGGTAGTTTCAACTGAGTTATGAACGTGAAGATATTGTCGAATTAGACTTCCAAGAATTGGATCTTCCTACTGTAACTCTATCTAAAACAAGGAAATCACAAATAATTTCACAACTCTATCTGTATAGAGAAATTAACTTAAAACTGTTTTCTGAGCAGACTGGCGTCGCCATCGTAGCAATAAAAGACTATATACAGTTACTAATTCAAGCCCTTATTCTTAGGGGGTACTACAGAAAAGACAGATTTGTTCTAGTATCAGCATACAAGCATCCAAGGGTGAATCCAGGAAGATTAAGTAATCTTAGAAGAAATTTGTTAGGAGTATTAGTAAGTAATAAGAAAATCGATATCCATTTTCTTCGCAAAATTTTGAACATTTCTTCTGAGGAACTAATATCGCATCTTCTATTCCTCACCGTCAGAGGGCTTTTCATTGGAAGCCTGAAAAATCAAAAGATATTAGTTCAAAAAATATGGATTCCTTTCGAGAAAGTAAAAATCAGTTCTGATGATACATTTATCATAGGAACATGTATGCTTTTGCGAGATGCAGACTTAAGCAAAGTTGCAAAACTAACAGGTTTCACTAAAGATGAAGTATTTAACACAATTACTAAGCTTATGTTATATAAGAAATTGGAAGCTTCGTTTGAAGTTTCTGGAGGAATTGTTGGTTCGAGTAAAATTTCTGTAAACGTCAAGAAGTATCTGATCGCACCTCGCACTTTACCTATGGAAGCTCTTCAAGGTGATGAAAGATCTGTAGTTGGGTTCACTATATTGAAGAAAGAAGCTGAAATAGAGGAATTAGCAAAATATCTTGACAAAAAAGAAAAAGAAGTAGTCAAAATTATTGCTGTCTTAACTGCAGGGGGTACTTTTCAATTTATATTTAATGAGAAAAATAAGATAGTACCAGTTACTATTCCTGATACACAACCAAATCAAACAATAGAAGAAATGGCCGCTTTATCATTTTTCAATTACGAAGCATTGTTTGGTTTATTATCGACTCAAGAGCGAATTCCTCTCAGGAAACTTGCTACTTTAATGAATAGAGAAGTTGACGAAGTCTTAGAAGGGGTAATGAATCTATATCTAGAGGGATTTGTTACTTGTACATTAAAGGGTACCACAATTTATGTAGATGGCCTCAAAAGGTATAGCAGAACTCAAGAAGGAACCCTTGAAAGATGGGAAAAAATTGTTCTTGGCATGATAATTGCAAAAACATCTATCACTACTAAAGATATTGAGGACGCTTTAGGAATTGACAAAAATCATGCTAAAGAAAGAATGTATGGATTTTATGGGAAGGGTTTAATCAAAGGCAGTATCACGGGAAATAAACTTGAACCTGAAGAAATACCTATATTTCCTCCTTTAGTTCAACTAGATGATCTTCCAATTCATTATCAAGAAATTTTTGGTTATATTATTTCAAACTCTAGAGTTTCATTTAGGAATATAATGAAATTCTGGGAAAAAACACTTGTTGCATCAAAGAACATTGTTTACGAATTAACAGGTTCTGGTTTGATGAATATATCTTCACGTGGAAGTACTGTAACACTAGTTTCAAGCCAAAAATTCCTTCCAAATAAACAGTTGAACGAACTAGGTGAAATTTACACTAGAGTTGTAAATGAGATTGAAAAATCAAGAAGAAAAAGGATTAAGTTAACAACAATTGCAAATTCTGTTGGAATGGTACCCTTAGATTTGTTCAAGATGTTATGCCAGTTAATTTCCCATGGTTACTACAAAGGAGTTTTAACTTCAGTTTATTTTGAAAGAATTGGCAAAATATTATTACCAGTGGGTAAAAATTATTGCCTTAATTGTGGACATGTAATAAAATCTTCAACTGAACCATGCAGTAATTGTAGCCTGTTGCATCAAAAATGCATGGTTTGTCAAGGATTAATTAAGAAAGGCGATAAAGTGAAGGAATGCCCAACTTGTAACAATGTTGCTCATGATGATCATTTGGAACAATGGATGAAGATAAAACAAGAATGTCCGATATGTAAAACTAGAATTTCGAAAAGAAATTTAAAAAAATATTCTGCATAATGGTTGATTTTGATGGAACTTCAAAAAATACAAGACGAAGTATATAATTTTTTAAAGGATAGAGATTGGCTCAAATATTCTTCAAATGATGTTCTTATTCATCTGTACGAGGAATTAAGTGAAATTGGAAAACACCTACTATTCAAATCAAGGTATAAAGAAGAAGGTGACCATTCAAAGCCAGATGAAGAAGAATTACCAAGGGAATTTGCTCAAGCATTTTCGTTGTTCTTACAACTCTGTATTCTGCTAGATGTCGATTTGGAAAAAGCATGGAAAAATGAGATAATAATAATGAGAGAAAGATTTCCAATAGATAAATAAAAATATCAATTAGGGAGAAGTTAGTAAATGAGTGACAAAAAGAAGAGTAAACCTCGAACAAAGAAGACCACAAAAAAAATCTTTGTTAATGTTAAAGGGGTATCAAAAAGCTATCAAATGGGTGAGGTAGAGGTTCAAGCTCTAAAGAATGTGTCACTTGTTTTAGGTTTAGGAGAAATAGTTTCAATTATTGGACCTTCAGGAAGCGGTAAGACGACTCTTTTGAATGTTATTGGAGCTTTGGATTATGTTGATTCTGGATCCATTAGTATTAACCGGAAGAAATTAAGTTCAATGAGCGATAAAGAACTAAGCTTTCTTCGAAGAGATACTATAGGGTATATTTTCCAAAATTTTAACTTACTAGAGGAAATTAATGCTGAAAAAAATATTGAAATGCCTTTAATTCTAGCGAAGTTAGAAAAAGAAGACCGTAAAAAGAGAGTAGAGGAACTGTTAGAAAGTGTTGATCTTATCGAGAGAAGATCACATAATCCTGATCAATTATCTGGAGGAGAACAACAAAGAGTTGCAATAGCAAGATCTTTAGCTAATAACCCCAAATTACTCCTTGCTGATGAACCCACAGGAAATCTAGATTCTATAACAGGAGAAAAAATTCTAAAATTGCTCATAGACCTGAGTAAAAATCAAAACAAAACACTAATTTATGTTACTCACGACGTAGAATCAGCTACCTTAGCTGATAGACAACTATACATGAGAGACGGCAAAATTGTAAAAGATATTTCCACTAAATAGAGATAGAGTGTCCTTTTACAATTAGAAATAACTTTTAAAGCTGTTACTTGACAAAATAATAAAAATAAATTTTATTTGTAAAGAAGCTGAGATTTGAAAGTTAGTGAAAAATATGGGTTATAAACGCTGGTTTCTGAAACATCTACTAAAAGAGAAATTACTATCCACAATATTGCTAGTATTTCTCTTAGTATTTATTGGAACAGTCTCTATAACTCCATTATTTATAGGAAATATTTTTAATGAATTAGCTAGTGAAAGTGGTTCATTTAAATCAATAATGAGCATTGCATTATTTATCGCAGGAGCGGGAGTAATCAGAGCAGTTGCAGATTTTACACAGAGTTATGCAAATGAGGTTTTAGCTCATAAAATAACCAAAAATGTTACTGAAGAATTCTATGAAGATATGTTAGAGAAGAGTCAAGAATTTCACGATAGAATTAGAATAGGGGATATAATGGCAAGAGCTACATATGACACACGTCAAATGAACATTTTCATTTCTCCTGGAATAAAATTTCTATTTGAAGCAGCTTTTACTCTACTCTTTTCAGTTTCTTTAATGATTTGGATCAGTCCAAAATTAACACTTCTTCTAGTAGCAGCTCTGCCTTTCTATATTATAGCTATGTATGAGTATAATAAAAAATTGCGCCCAATTTCTAAAGCTCAAATGGAACAGAATAGTCTTTTGAATGCAAGATTACAAGAAAGTGTTACAGGAATCAGAGTGATTAGGGCTTTTGTGAAAGAAGAGAAAGAGATAAATGAGTTTGATGATGAAACAGATAAATTACGAGATATAAATACTCGAAGAGGAATTCTTAGTGCTCGTTATTATGGAGTTGTGGTAACAGTGTTGATCATAGCTTTCAGCTTCTTATGGGGATTATATGAAGTAATTAACGGAGATTTATCTCTTGGTTATTTGATTACCTATGTCTTTCTAATGATGACTTTGATGATGCCTACTTGGCAAATTGGTTGGGGAATCACACAATTTCAAATAGGAATGGCAGCTGCAAAAAGAATTTTTGAAATGAAAGAGAGAGAGGAGTACGTCCCAGAATCTTCATCACCTATAGAATGGCAAAGTAAACAAGGAACAATCAGTTTCATGAATGTCTCTTTCTCTTATAATGGAGGAAGTAGTAGAAAAAAGGCGCTGAGTAATATTAACCTAGAAGTTCCTGGAGGATCCACTGTAGCAATCATTGGTAACCCAGGATCAGGTAAATCCACACTAATAAAATTACTAATGAGACTTTATGATCCCACACAAGGGAGTATATTCATTGATGGGGTCAATATTAAGGACATACTTCTATCCAATCTCAGAGATCACATAGGTGTTATTGAACAAGAGGTATTTCTGTTCAGCAAATCAATTAGGGATAATATAGCATATGGAAAACCAAATGCAACTAAGGAAGAAATAGAAGAAGCTTCTGAATTAGCACAAGCTCATGAATTCATAATGGGTTTTGAAAAAGGATATGATACAATTATCGGTGAGAGAGGAGTTACCCTTTCGGGGGGACAAAAACAAAGAATTGCAATTGCTAGAGCATTGCTAGTTGATCCTTCATTTTTAATTCTTGATGATGCAAGCAGTGCCATAGATGCTGAAACGGAAAGAAAAATCCAAACAGCAATAGCTAATGTATTAAAAAATCGAACTACCTTTATTATCACACACAGGTTAGCCACAATTAAGCATGCTGACCTAATCATAGTTTTGAGAAATGGTTTACTTAAGGATAGCGGATCCCATGATGAACTTATTCTAAGAAATATCGATTATAGAAGATTGTTTGAAAGGTTTTCTGAGCTTCCACCAATGACAACAATGGAGGAGAACTAGTATGTCAGAAGAAGATGAATTCAAGAAATCATATGATAGACAATATGGTGATATTGAACTATTAAAACGATTTTGGAGATATCTAAAAGTATACAAAAAATATCTTCTTTTTATAATAGTAGGTATTTTAGCAACTGCTGTTGTTACTATCCTCCCTCCAGCTATGGTTCAAAGCGCTTTTGAAGCTTTGGCAGATAGAACCAAACCTTTCCCTCAAGCAATCGATTTTATGCCAACATCACTTTTCTTATGGAAATTTCAAATAAACCTGTGGAGAGCGGTTTATCCTTATGCAATTGGATATGTTCTTCTATCATTATTCTTATGGTTAGCACAAGTACTTCTAGGGATCGTTGTAACCATTGTTTCACAAAGGATAATCAAACGCATTCAAATGGAAACCTATGAAAGTTTACAAGAACATGATTTGATGTATTTTGACACGCAGTCAACAGGTCAAATAATGAGTAGAATAACAAATGATTCCCAAGAACTGAATGATATGATCAACGTTGTTTCACAGTTTGTAGCTAATTTCTTCATATTATTTGCAGTACTGATATGGATGTTCGTTGTAAATTGGAGGCTGACATTTATCACACTTGGAATGGCTCCTTTTGTCTTTATTGTTGCTTTTTTCTTCAGAAGAATAACAAGATTAACCACTGGAAAATGGAGAGCAGCAATTGGAGAGGTAAATGCTTCTTTTCAAGAGAGTGTTGCGGGAATTTCTGTAGCTAAAGCATTTGGAAGAGAAAAGAAATCCAAAGAAGAATTTGAAGTGATAAATCAAGCAACATTCTATCACGCGAAGAAAAGAGCATTTGCAGTTATGGGGATCTGGCCCCTTATGGACGGTATAAGCACAATTGGTGTTTTTGGAATTACTCTTTACGGTAGTTGGCTATTTTTTGGAGGTTTGGCTTCATCAGATGTTATTTTATTGTTCCTCCTACTCCTCAATAGATTCTTATATCCTCTTGTAAGAGTAGCATCTCAGTTTTCAGTCATCCAATCTGGTTTCGCAGCTATGGAACGTATTTTCAGCATAGCTGATGCTAAAAAGGAAATCACTAATCCAGCTAATCCAGTCAGTAAAGAGTTGCATGGACAAATCACTTTCGAGGATGTTTATCATCAATATGTTCAAGGAGAACTTGTATTGAAAGATATCAACCTTAAAATCCAACCAGGTGAATCTATTGCTGTCGTTGGCCATACTGGCGCTGGCAAGACCACAATTGCTTCCTTGTTAATGCGATTTTACGATATTTCCAAAGGTTCAATTAAAATCGATAATGTCGATATTCGAGAATATGACTTACACAATCTCAGATCTCAGATAGGTTTGGTGAGTCAAGATGTTTTCCTTTTTAGTGGAACAGTTTTAGATAATATAAGATATGGTAATCCTCAAGCAAGTTTATCTGAAGTTCAAAAGGTGATAGATATTGTATCAGCACAAGAATTTATTGACGCTTTACCTGATGGTTTAGAAACCGAATTAGGAGAACGAGGTAAGGGTCTTTCATCTGGACAGCGTCAAATGGTTTCATTTGCTAGAACATTATTAACTGATCCTAAGATATTAATTTTAGATGAAGCTACAGCTGCGGTGGATGCTTATACTGAATGGAAAATCCAAGAAGCGCTCGATAAGCTTCTAGCTGACAGAACTTCGATAGTAATAGCTCATCGTTTAACTACCATAAAGAATGCAGACAGAATTATTGTTCTTGATCAAGGAAAGATAGTCGAAGAAGGAGATCATGAAAGCCTAATGAAAGACAAAGGATTATATTCAGAGCTTTATGAGACTTACTTTAAACATCAATCTGCAGAATGGATATCAGAGATAAGTGATGTATTTACAGATTAATTCTTTTACAAAACACTGCAAGGGATACCATCTTCTTGTTTATTCCACCTTTTTAGAAGAGTGTAACACCTGCTCCTTAGTAGTCTAGATACATTACTCCACCTTATTAGAAAACCCCTTCTCATATAATATTCCCAGCTTACGTTAATAATACACTCAAACTTTATTGCTTGAAAAAACAATTTTATAGCTCTTCGAGTAAAATAGTGAATAATGATAAAAATAGTTATCCTAATTGGAAGCATGATTACACTTGGATTTGCAGTCTGGCAGTTTCTAGTTCCTTGGAAATATAGGTGGTCCAGTTACATGCCTAATATCTCTAAGGATTTAGATAATTCAATTAAAGCCACAAATTTCTTTTTCGCACTTTCATTGCTACTATTAGGAAGTTTATCCTTAATAGTTACAAGCTGGTTATGGGAGAATACTTTGATTGTAAAAATAGTATTAGTAATTATGTCTATACTTTGGACAGCTAGAGTAGTTTATCAAATCACTAAACCACAAGGAAAAATGATTCAGCACGTCTCCACAATAATATTAGGAACTTTTATCATAACAGATTTATTGTTCATTATCCCCTTATTCATTGTATTCTTCAAATAATTTAGAAATATTAATATAGAAAGCAAGGTGTTAGAAATAATAGAGATGATATTATGCCTCGTCCAGCAGCTTTCTTAGGAGGAGCTTTAACAGCTATAGGTATTTTTGGTGTGATTATTTCGATAGTCCAGTTAACTGATAAGTATTGGTGGCTACTGTTTTATCTCGCTATAGGGATAATTGGTGGTTTCTCCCTTGGATCAGTTTCATCCTCATTCAAAGAACAAGAAAAGAATGCTTATTTGACGTTAACCGGATTTATGCTAGCAGCATTAATTCTACTAACTGTTTTTCTAGGAATATGGCAAAACAGTAATCCTGCTTTAAACACCGTTTTAGGTGGTATTTGGGTAATTATCATTGCTGCAGCTTCAGGTTTAATCACATTTATTGGAACGACTTTAATGTCAGTTGGCGAAGGTTTCAAAAGGTAATTTTCTCGTTAACACTTCCACAATCCTTTTTTTCCCATAAGACTTAATATCTTCTAAGTAGCTATAATATTAAAAAATAGAGAACGATGTTTATGAAAAATATAAAATTCTTTCATCTTGGACAATTTTTCGGTAAAAGAGCCTTGATTGCGACACTTCTTGGTGCTGGACTTGCCGTTGTGGCAGAATACGTTCTTCCAAAGTTCGGAATTCTTGCTATACCAGCTATTCAATCATGGATTACCCCCGCAACCATAACATTTACTCTTGCAGTAATTATCATATTTAGTGCAATTGCGAAAAACTTAGTAGGTTCGATTTTTATAGCAACAGCAGCTATTCTTTCTTTCTGGAGTCCTTATGCAGCAGGAATTAGCGATTATGGCTTTTGGTCAATTGTAATAATTTACCTAGTCACTGCATTATTCTCAGGATTATTTGCCGCAATAGAGATGTCTGGAAGAACAGCTTTGTTAGTTGTTGGAATTGTATATGGAATACAAGGATTCATTGGTGCAGGAACTAGTATGTTCCTTAGTTTAACTAATATGCATTTGCCGTTTCACGATAATAATCTCGGGATTGCATATGGAGAGACGATGGGTTCATTTCCATTGTATGATGTGATAGTAGGAGGATTTTCATTTCTCTTCATGTTAGTTTTCATCATTCTTTCTCGTAGAAGATATTCAATTGATGTTGATAACAAAAAGCGTGAAATAATTGGTCAAATCATAATATTTCTTGCAATAGTTGGAGCATTAGTTTTCATAGTATTGTCAAACGTTATGTTTGATCAGACTTCTGCAGAGTTAATTTTTGGTGATAAAAATACTCAATTTATGAACCTTCTTTTTGCTAAGAATCTTACAGGTGGATTTATGGCGATTAGATTGCTTAATGTATTCTATATTCTACCCATTGTAGGTTTTGCTATTGGAATTGGAATGCTTTTCATTATACACGGAAGAGCAGAAGGTACAACTGGTCACTTTCGAATGAATTTTGAAGGACCTTTATTACTCCTCAATGTTGTCCCATTCTTAATAATTGCATTCTATAGTTATCCTGTTCAAAGATTCTTTGCAGGAGATGCTCCAGTAACAAATTTCTACCTTGAGATGCCTACTTGGTTTACACTATTCACCGAATATACAAGTCTATTACTCATAAATCTCTTAGTTGCATACATAATTTTCAAAGTAATTTCTTTAATTAGAAATTTGATTCAGAAGAAATGATCAATTCATTTCTTACCTTTTTCTTTTTTAGGTAACGATAAACTCATGACCATCATATGAAGCTGTTTGGTCCCCGCTATTTCTCTGAATTAATCTTTCTTTCATTTTGGGATTGAGACCAAATAAGTAAGATCTTCCTTTTTGACCTTTTAGGACGACTATGTTTTTCTCTTTTAATCGTTTAAGAAAACTCTTTGTTCCCATATATTTGCTTCGGTATTCTGAGGAAGGTAATTCTCCATAGAGATAAAGGGTTATTTCCTTTGCAGAAGCATCTTTATGAATAAGATACTCACACACTTGTCTTTCTCTATGTGGTAAGCTATTCAAGACTTGTTGGTATAAAAATTTCTCATGGTCATCCAAACCATCTTGCACTGTAGAGCGGGAGAAGAGATCTATTACATCAACAACATCTTCATGTCTTACACTTTTCGAGCCTTTTTTCTGGGAATACGAGTAAGCGTCAGATAGAATAGAAATTAAGATCCATGGATTTCCTTTTGATTTGTTCCATGCTTCCTCTATTGCCAACTCCGCAAAGACTTCCAACACTCTAAAGGAAGATTGATTTAATGCATAACACATCCGAGAATGAATTAATTCTTTCGCTTCCTGAAGTGACAATTCAGAAACTCTAATCGAATATGTAAAATGATCCCATCCACCACTTTTTAACCCGTTTAAACTTATTGGCATATCACTGAGATTGAATGATATAACACAAGAAAAGTTTTCTCTTAGTAATTTTAGTATTTTAGCTGAATATTGGGAGATAGCAAAAAGATTGTCTCCTGTGAAATTATCAAGTAAAACTACAAGAAGTGAGTTTGTACTCATAACATATTTTTTTAACTCCACTATTATTTGCTCTTTTGTGGAGTAATATTTTCCAAGTACTTGATCGGCAATATTTTGAAGAAAATTAGTTAGAGTATATTCTTTGAACTCATCGGGAGTGAAATTCACAATGAATATTTTATCAAAATCTGCATACTTCCAAAGAGATTCTTTTAACCCATCTTTTAACAAATTCATCAAATAAGATTTTCCTGATTTAATATCCCCCATTATAGAACAAACAGATTTACCATTTTTTATTATCTGTACTAGACGTGCAACTTGAATGTTGAGTTTTTCTGATGATATATACAATTCTGGAAGAGGATCCATTGTCCAAGGATCACGTCTAAACTCCTGATTCTGAACATTGAAAGTCTCATCAGTTATATATTGTGAAATTTTGAACACTTTATCTAGTAGGTTTTCTAACAATGTATCCCCATTGAGTATTCACGAATTTTCTATATATAGTTTATTAATAAGGAAACATGGAAAACACTGGTTTAAACCTGTGGATTTAATCGGAAAAGATATTAAGCTAGTTATTGATTTATCACGAAAATCAATGTACTTTTCATCAGCACCTGCTAGAGTTTGCTTGTTTGGAGAACATCAGGATTACTTAGAATTGAAAGTTATTCCCGCTGCAATTAATTTACGCCTTCAAATAACTTCACAAAAAGTACGTGGAAACGTAATTGAGGTACACAGTCAAGATTTGGATGAAACAACCCAAATTAGGATAGATATCAAACATTTGGAAGCAGAAAAAGGTTCTTTAGCTTCATATCTAGAAGCTGGAATTCTTGCTCTGAAAATATTCAAACAAGATATTGCCATTCCTCCATTAGATGTAACTGTAAGAAGTCAAATTCCTATTGCAAGCGGTCTTTCGAGTTCAGCAGCTCTTCTAGTTGGATGGATAAAACATTTGGCTGGAATATTAGAGTTAAATTTGGATGAAAGAACAATCGCTGAGTTAGCTTATAATGCGGAACATAATTTCTTAAAAATCCCATGTGGAAGAATGGATCAATATGCCTCATCATTTGGGGGAATCTTTAGCTTAGTGTGTAAAGAAAAACCTACGTTAAACGGATTAAAGTATCCAAATTTGGGTTTGATTATAGTAAATAGCCAAATTCCTAAATTAACTAGTAATGTTCATGGGGAAAAAGTTGCAAAGATTAAGCATGTTGTTGATAATTACAAAAAAATGTTTAATAAGAAACTAGAAGACATTACTACAGATTTTCTTCAAGAATCGAAAGAAAAAATAAAATCAGATGAGTTCAAAATAATGAAAGGTGTTGTTTCAATAAAAGAGAATACTTCAATAGCAGAGAAAGAATTATCGAAACCAACTCCTGATTTAGAGCTACTTGGTCAGCTTCTAACTACACAGCATGATTTTCTGAAAAACAATATACAGGTTTCTCTACCATTATTAGATAAAATTGTTGAAAAGGGAATAAAAAATGGTGCTAAGGGAGGAAAATTAACTGGAGCAGGATTAGGAGGAAGTGTAGTTCTTCTCACTGAAGAGACAAATGAAAAAATTGTTGAAAAGATTAAAAATGATTTGAAACTTCCCGTGTATTCAGTGAGAATAGATAAAGGAGCTGTTTTTGAAGTAATTTAAAAGAAAGAATCTTATATTTCATAATGCAGAATGGTTTGTGCTACTTTAACAGCATCTAATGTAGGCCTTACATCGTGAGTTCTAATGATGTGGGCGCCATTTACAAGAGCAATTATAGTTGCACCCAATGTCCCAAAAAGCCTTTGATCAGGAGGTGCATCATTTAGTACTTTGCCAATTGATGTTTTTCTACTTATACCAACATAAACAGGTTTGTTTAGTATCCTGAGTTCTTCTAAATTTTTAATAATTGCATAATCATGCCGGTAATCTCTAGCTTCCCAGCTACCAATACCAGGATCAATTACGATTTTTGTTTCATCAATACCGTATTTATTGCCTATTGCAATACTTTTTCTCAGTTCAGCAATGATATCATTAATTAGATATACATCTCCTGGCTCATTTCTAGCTGCCATAACAACAGCTGTTCCATCAAAATCAGCAATACATTTAGCTATTTTTTCTTCTTTCTTAAAGCCAGAAATATCGTTTATAATGCTAACTCCCTTGTTCAATGAATGTTCAGCAACTGCTGAACGTTGAGTATCAACTGAAATTTCAATATTCTTGTAACTACTAAGAATATCCAGTGTTATTTCCAATGTTTCCTTTATAATTTGAAGTTCTGTTATTTCATCTACTCTACCTTCACCACCATAAATCTGAATAGGTCTAGTAGATTGAGCACCTAAATCGATACCATGCACACCTTCGTTTATCATGTTGGTAATCATTTTTTCTAAATCATCTGATGTAGAAACAACTGATCCTAGATAGAATGATGCCTCTGATAGATTAACTACCCCAATAATTTTTGTAGGATGTTTATCTCCAACTAATAATTTACCCAAAAATCCTTCAATCATAGCCACATCTCTTTATTCATTTGGTTTGTTAATATAAGGTCCGATAAACATACATTTTTCAGGTGAGATAAGAGTGTTGAGATCCATTTCTTCATCTTTGGATATTCTTATCATTGGGAAACCTCTGATAATTGCAAAAGGAATCATTTCATCTGTTTCTCCCATTACAATTTCTGCAGCTGTTGCTAGTTGATCAGCTATTGCTCTAACTGTAATATGCATGGGCCTTCCAAAGAGATCATTTTTTCCTCTCTCATCAAGAATTGATAAAAAACCATAAGTAGCCAATGCACAACCCACTGTCCCTAATCTCAAGGGAGTAGTTCTTGAATCAGCTATGATAATCCCAACATATTTTTTCATTTTTTCAAAAATTCGTTTGTGAATATTCTCTGCTGACTTCTTACAATTTCTTGGTAAAAGGATTATCTTCTCTTTTCCAGAATTAGATTGATCTGCTCCCGCATTTGCTAACAGACCATACTTATTAAATGTAGTAATTGCTCCAGGAACAGCCCCTGTATAGTTACCATTAGATTCATCTAGGATAATTTGAGCAAATTCCGGTTCCATATGAGCATTCTTAGCAAGTTCGATTGCTTTTTTAGAAGGTTTAATAGAGGAATATGACACGATACCAGCTTCGACAACTGCAACTACTTTACTTGCAATGACAAGAATATCATCATCTTCGAACTCCATTTCACTTGCTCCAAGTGACTCCTCAAGAATAGAAAGTAAATCATCACTTTCTTCTACTAATTTGTAAGAGGGTATAGGTATAATCTCCAAATTTGGCATCATGTTACTATGAATTATAACCTTAAAAAAATTCTTCGGCTGATGTTAGTTTTAAATAAGATTTTGTAATTTAAGCCAGAAAAGCTGCTAGTAACCACGAGATTGCTATGATAATTACAGCTACAACATTCAGAACAGCATATAGATTGGATGTTTCTTCATTGTAAATGTGATTAACATCTCTTACTATTTCATTCAGCTTTGTGTCAATAGATTCGAGAATGTCTTTACCTTCTCCTCCTTCAGTAAACTGTTCAGTTGAGGTGCTTAAAACATCAATGAATCCATGTAATATTTTTTTGTCAACCTCAAGTAAAGTAGGTGATGTAATTGTGTGCAGTTTTTCGTGTAACCGTTTAACTTCTTCTAAAGCTAACTGTGGTATCTCCCATTTTATGTTAAATTCAACTAGATTTGCAAGATGAGTGGTTAAATTATCATAATATATTCCAAAAGGTATGACCTTGTAATCTAATTCATTAACCAATCTAAAGAATTTGATCTCCAAATCTTCTTGTTTTGATGACTTATAATATTTCGAAGGGTCAACAACCAATGCTACAGCTTGAGGGAATAGGTTTTGATAGGTTCTTTGTGTCCCTTTATCTGTTCCTGAGAGGAAGCAACCATATGAAGGATGTGTATGAGCCCAACCAACGATTGTTTCATCCTTATCCCTTTTGAGCATATCTTCAACAATTTGAACCAGAGCTTCATCACTAAGAACTACATATGTTGATGTTTGTTCTTGTCTTCCCGTATCAAAATCAGTAATTACTAATATTCCCTCATCATTAACATAACCTAACAATAAACCCGCTGATTCTTTTGATTTGTCTAACGAATCAACGGCTAGCATCTTAGCTAAAACATATGCGGAAATCAGAATCTCCTTTTTTGAGTGAGTCATCTCTCAAATATCCATTGTTTTCGTCTATAAAATATTTACCCTTCCCTTTCATATAAAACTATTGATTTCCTTTCCTATAGGTTGCTCAGTCAGGAAATAGTAAGCGAAATCTTTTAGAAGTTCAATATTTGGATTGTCAGCAGGTATGTTTTGTACTGTTGTTTTATCCAAAATATCCATTAATGCCCAGATTGCCAAGAATAAATCTAGAGGAAATCCTTTTGGATAAAGTTTTTCCAATGGTTGAGAGTTTATTTCTCTCAAGTGTACGCTGTATCCCAGAATGAACTGTTTGATGTCTTCTATGGTGGCAGGGATTCCTTGAGATTCTCTATATTCAAGAAATGCTTGTCTCCCGAAAAATGTACCAATATCTTCAAACCTATCAAATGCTCCTTGCATCCAAAAAGTTGGATCTATGAGAGCTATGTTTAATACTTCGTTCTGAGGAGAAGCTCTAATCATAAGATTACTCTGATGAAAATCTCCAAAAGCATCACTTCCACCTTGTGATGAGGATATCATTTCCAGTAAGATTCTTGATTTATCCATTATCTCGTGTTCATTTGTTTGACCACCAAAAATAGCAAGAACAAGCCTTCGATATAGTTCTTCATAAATGTCTATCATTACAGGACGAGGTTTTCCTTCATGAATAATAGATAAAACATATCCGCCCCAAAAACTCTTATCTCTTACATCATGAGCATCCTCATAATTAATTCCTGTAACTCCTTCATAAGCAATGAAAGTTGGAGATTTTAAATTCACATAGATGTATCGTGGAATTTTAACAACTGATCTAGTTGAAAATTTTTTCTCCAAAAAAGAAGAATTTCTGATTTCAGTAATAACTTCTGTAGGACTTTCCATGAATTTAATTGCTAGTTTAGTTTTATGGTTTCCTAATTCAGAACTATAAAAAACATCAATAACATAAACATCACCAAACCTTCCACTTGCCTTATGATATTCAATATCATTTATTTTAACTTCTAAAACATCTTTTCCAAATTCTTTGCGTGCTTCATCGATTAAATAATATGAGAAGGAACTGACAAGCTGAATTAATAGAGGTTTGAGTGATTCACTCATGAGAGAACAATTACATTTTGGGTTATTAAATTTTAGTTTAGAAGTAGCTAGCTAAGTTAAATGAACACCCTTATTATTTCTTCAAAATCAGAATTAAATTTAGCTTATTAACCTACTAAAAATTAAACGAAACGGATACTTAAGAAAAGTTAATAAGATATGAAAGGTAGTATGGCTTGAGATTCTCGCTCACTCCTCAACAAGTGGTTACTGTATGAATAACGAAAAAAATTCAAATGAAATGCTAGATTGGGACAAAAAAAATGTTACAAGGTTTGCTCAATTTTTGTATGATTTAGCTAAAGAAAGAGTTCAAACAGATGGAGATACCACAGAATCTATAAAGGAGGAGGAATTTGTTGAAGAATTGATTCAATTAGATGAATCTTTAGAACAAGAGTTACTTGATGATCCTCTAGACAAACAAAAAGTTGAGGAAGAGATTTTTGAAGAAGATAATCTAGAAGTTGAAGGAGATTTAGAGCAAGAATTAGAGGAAGTAACAATTGGACTAGCTAAAGCTTTTTCTGGAGAAGATGTAGGAGAAATTGATGTTAGTGATAAAGAAGAGATAAGGAAAATAATTGAAAAAGAGCAAATACCTATTCCTACTGATAATATTACAATTTCTACTGAAGTTACATTACAAGAAGAACCACTTGAGACACAAACAAGTATAGAACAAGCCCAAGAATTCGAAGTTGATCAACAGATTGAAGAACTAGAATCTGTAGATCTCTCGCAACCCATTGTTACTGATCCAGTTATCAATAAGGAAGTTATTGTGCAACCTGAAAACATACCTATAGATATTCATAATTTGGTTTTTGTTGAAGAAGCTACAAGTATCCCAATTACCAAAGATGAAATTATAATTACAGATAGTGCCCAAAAGGCAGAAATTGTCCAAGAGGCAGAAATTGTCCAAGAAGCAGAAGTAGTTCATGAACCAATTTCTGAAACTGATTTAGATTTTGAAGCTACCAGTCTAAGACAAAAAATAATTGATAGCATGTTAGCAGAAACTAAGAAACGAGAAGATGAAGAAGGTTTCAAAGTAAGAGAACTAGGTGAAACCGAGGGTCGAGCTTATTCTGCTGTTGTCTTCGGAAATGAATCTAATAAGAACATCAAAAAATGGAGAAGATGGGAGAAAAGAAGATTAAAGGAAGAAAAGAAGAAACGGAAAAGAAAATAGAATAACTGATGTTCTTTACACAGTAAAATATTAAATACAGTAAATAATTAAAAATAGTGTGAGAATAAAATAAGCAACCCACATCCAAAGTGAGGATCTAAGATGAGTGACTTTGAATTACCATGGAACACGTTTGTAGGGTTTAGTCTTTTTACTTTAGAAGAAGATATGATATTTGATAAAGTTATTAATACAAAAACTGCATTTTCCACAGTTTATCAAGTCATAGACACAAGTACAAAAACAAGAGAAGAATTAAAAAAATCTCAAACTATAACTTTAGTTAACGAGGTTTTTAGAGTTGATTATCATTTATTCTACAATATAGTTTTAGCCTGCATGTTTAAACCTGAAACTGATGAAAATGTAGCTTTACAAATGATACAGATTATTAAGAACAAGCTTATTGAACAGCTTCAAGATTATGGAGCAATTGAAAAAATGGAACCAAGATCCCAAACTGCATTAATTAAACGTTTGGGAAATTTAATTTCTGAAAGAGCTGCAAGTCAGGTAAAGTATGATTATTTTCCAACTAAAAAACCTCAGGAAATTGTATCAGAACCAGTGGAACAACCCAGAGTTGTAGAGGAAAAACCAGATTACTCACAACCAACAGCACCAATACAAACCTCTACACCTGTATCACAAGCACAAGGAACAGGTCAAGTAGAAGATTTGCTTGAATATATAGGACACAAAACAGAACCTATATCTCAAGGTGTTTCTGATGATAAAAAAGTTGAACTTGCTCAAGAATTATTGGAACAAGTAAAGAGAGATTCAATTGTAAAAGTAATATCTTCAATTGTCAAGGGTTTATCAACAAAAACAGGTGTTTGTTTTGTTTTTACTGGAGATAAAGGTGCTTTAGAAACAATAACTTATGGTATGTCAGAAAAACATGCAGAATTTGTTCTAGGGATTCTATCTAAATATCCAGAAGTTGTTAAACAAACCATAGAATCACAAGGTGAAGAAAAAACACTAGATGCGGGAGATGGTGTAGTAATACTTGAAGAAACAGAAAGCGGTATGCTAGTGAGTATCACTAAAAATCGAGAGGAGATTAGTGTAATCTCCAAAAGAATGAAACTTGTAACAACCCTGATTTCTGAGTTCCTAAAACCATCCTTTTAGAATTCAAAATAAGATTATTTTTTATAATGCTATCTTAATATTATTAGGAGAGTGATTAATTCTGATGAAAGATAATCAGTCCAAAGAGATATTTGTTTCAGAAGTAATGCGTAGTAATACAAAGGAAATATCGTCATTTTTCAAATATATTGAAAAAAACCTACAAAAAGAGAAATTGCATTTAAAAGAAGTCAGTCAAAAGCGTATATTATTAAGTAAAAAAATCTTCGGAAAATCGGTCTATTTTGAGTTTCAAGATACTGAAAATGAAAATTTCTTTTTATTAGAAATCTTTTCCTATAAATTTGCTTTAAATACCACCTTACCCAAATGGGTTCAATGGAATTTTTTGGGATTAAAATTAGGAATTTGGTTACTTCTTATTTTAATTGGTGGATTATTGACTCCCCTAATCATATATCTTGGATTTAGAGAAAATCTTTCTGAAGAATTTCAAAGTATTCTTTTGATTGTTGGGATCATTTTAATGTGTAGTGGAGTAATAGCTTCAGGAGTATTGTTTATTGCAAATCGTATCAAAAGAAACAGAAAGTTTCGAAGAAAATCTGAAGTAGAGAAATTATCCTCTGAGATTTCCAGGTTGATTATGGAATACTCAGAAAGCACATCAAATAAAATGATTTGTTGGAAATGTTTCAAAGAGATAAGTGTAGGATTGAAAAAATGTCCTGAATGTGGCTCAGATCTATAGATATGCTAAGTAAGATCAAGAAATGTTAGATATCTTCTAATAATAGAGTATTTTCAATAACTACATTTTGCACATGTCTCAGCTTTCTAGAGAGTTCATCCACATCTTTTTGTTTTTGAACAATCCCAATCAGATAGTTATCTTTTTGGCAATTTTCTAGAACTACAAAGCCGATTCCAGTATCAAGAACTTTGACTTCTTCATCTGATCCCAATAAATCATTAACAACTGGTGGATATCTTCTGAAAATTTCCAATATTTTTTTCACTATATCTCTTTCAAGAGGTCCTCTAACTATGACTCTTACATCTGAACTTTCTGGATGTGGTACTAGTGCTGCAGCAGAGAGAGATTTAAAATCTGAAGAAATGCTATCAAGTAAGGCATCAATAGTAACACGTATGGCTTCCTTAACATCATCACTTGTAGAAGTTTGTGTTAGAAAATCACGTAAATATTGACCTGACTTTAGTTTCTTTGCTGAAATGTTTAAGGCTTCATATGCTACTTCTTCCATTTCTACGAAAACATCCTTTATAGCAGGTTTTCTTTTTCGTGAAGAAATCCTTGAGGAAGGAGAATCACTAGAATCTTTTTGCCTTGTCATTATTTTACCACAAAGATATGTCATCTTAAAACTCTAAAAAGATTTCCTTATTCTTAATAGCATTAGAAATTAGAAACTAAAGGTTGGAGAAGTATTTTTTGCAAATTTTCACAAATCAATAGCTAATTAGACACTTGGGATATATTTATTAGCCAACGATGAGATAATAATATCTAGTTGAGGTCTTATGCCTTTTCGTAGAAGTGAAATCAATCCGTTGGTAGCTGTAATTATCTATGATTTGATAGGAAATAATATCTTTGAGATTGAAAATACAAAGGATGAAATTGAAAAATCAGAAATTCATAGTTATTTCATTCATCCAATTGAATTTTACCAGTGGGTTAGAAGATATAATGAAATAACAATTTTTCGAGGAAAGTTCAGAGCCACTTATATTACTTTTATTGATTTAACTTTATTATTCGTATCACGTGTAGAGAATATCGCAGCTGAGGTTCGTCCTACAATATTAGAATATGTTCAAAAGTTTGGGGAAGATGTAATCAAACATCTTATTACAGAAGAAAATGTTGATCTTCTAATCAAAACTTGTGGTTCAGATTTTAATAAAAACAAGGATAGGAACAGGATTCAAATTGATAAAATATACTCACGACTTGGAATTGAAAAAAGCGAAATTGAACCCATTAAACCTGTTGAAGTAGAAGTTATTCCAGAAACAACAATTACTCAGACTAAAGCTGAGGTTTATGAAGAAATTCGTCCTTTTGAAAGTGTTCCAAAGATTTCAGTCAGTGAGATGACTCAAGAAATACTTGATGAAGCAAATAAAAGAGCAATAACTTCCTTGCTTTTTTCATCCATTAGAGGATGTAATTTTCCTTCAGCTGCAGCGTACATTTTCCCAAAAAATGATGGCTCAATGGGAGAACTATATGCAGGAAATCTAGAGGAGAAGAAGATTGTATATGTTTTAGAAACCATTACAAGATTTCCAAAAGTTATTTACGAGATGATAAATTCAGAGGATGAAATCAAAGCATTAAATGCAGGAGTTGTTCAGATTATTGTAGAAGACTGTTCTGAAGGTAGAATACTAGTTGGAATGACAACTAATGTACACGATGTTATGAATGTAGGATACAAATTTAAGATTATCAAACACATTCTAAAAACCATGGGCTTTTAGTAGAAGTATAAGTTTTTTTCTTTTTTCTCTCCTTCAAAAAACTTTTAGGAATTGTAGATTCTAGTAATATTAATGGAAGAAGGTAAGCTAGAGGTTTCTCTTTTAAGAGAGATACTAAAACTAAAGGGTTCTGAAAATAAAGGAATAGTAACTTCGGGACATATAGGCGGGGATTCAGCAATTATAGATGTATCTGAAGCTCAAGTAAAAGCTCAAAAATTCTATAACAATGATTCAAACACTCTCCTTGTTGTGAAATCTGATCCAATAACATTCCCTACAGCTGAACCAGGACGACAAGCAGTAATTGTAAATGCAAATGATATAGCATGTGCTGGAGCATTGCCCTTTGGATTTCTTTCTTCAATTATTGTTCCAATTAACACATCATTCGATGAAATCAAACGCATTCAAGAGCAAATACATCAACAAAGTATTGAACTTGGAATAAGTATTTTAGGAGGACATACAGAAATTTCTCAATCAGTTAAAACACCCATTGTATCAGGTCACATGTTGGGGTTTGTCCCTCAAGACTTTGTTGTACCCAATAAGCTGACTGAAGAAGAGGTTATTCTAGCAATTGGTTTTACAGGGGCAGAGGGTACAGGAATAATTATTTCAGAGTCTGGGAACCTAATACACTCAGCTCTCAAAAATGAAGAAATAGAAGAAGGAAAAAGGATAGGAGCACAACTAAGAATTATAGATTTAGCTTTGGATTTGAATAGAAAGTTTCAACCTTCCTTAATTCACGATGCTACTGAAGGAGGAGTTTATGGCGCGTTATATGAACTTATAGCATTTAGTGAACTAAGTATTGAACTCAATAATCAACCGAGAATATCTATTGTTACGGAAAAATTAGCATCATGGCTTCAGTTTAATCCCTTTAGACTCATCTCTTCTGGAATGATCATTGTTTCAGCAACGGAGAAAAAAGCTCTACAAATTTTAGATTATCTAAAAAAAGAACAGATACCTTGTGAGAAAATTGGTAAAGTAGGAACTGATAAAGGAATCTTGACTCTTAACGGTCAGGTGCTGGATAAACCAAAGGGTGATGAAATTTCAACTGCTCTGAAAAATCTTTCAAAAATCAGAAAAGGAAAAAAATGAAGGACTGATAAATTTGTTAAACAAGGAAAATAAATGGGGTGCAGAAGCAGTTCTTCTTAAGGATGATTGGCTAGGATTTCAGGTAATGAAAAAAAATCGTATACCAAAGTCATATAGAATCAAACAAATTGATGATGAATTAAGGAATAGTAGAACAATCTCTGAATCAAAGTTAATCATGGCTTCAAGAGATGCGGGGGTAAAAACACCATTTATCTTTGACATTGATTTAGATTCATCGACAATAACAATGGAATTTATTGAGGGAAAACTAGTTAAAGATGTTTTGAACAGTGAAGCCACTTTAGAAGAGAAATTACAATATGTTGAATTGATTGGAGAACAAGTAGGAAAATTGCACAATAGTAACATCATACATGGAGACTTAACAACCAGTAACATTCTAATAAAAAATCGAGAACTTGTCTTCATTGACTTTGGTCTTGGTAAATTTTCACAGGCTATAGAAGATAAAGCTGTTGACATACTGTTAATTAAGAAATGTTTTACAAGCACACATACTAAATTTGAAAGTGACTATTTTACCACATTTCAAAAAGGTTATATGAGTACTATGAGTGAGGCTAAAAGCATTTTTCGTCGTGCAATAAAAGTAGAGGCTAGAGCAAGACATTTGAAAGAAAATCAAGTTATTGGTGACTATCTTCTCTCTGAATAGGGGTCATGTTAGCAATTCGCTGATTGAGTTTCCAAGCATCAAGTGCATACCGTTCCTGGTGTGACCAATTTCCTTCAATTTTGCCAAGAGAACTTAATTTTCCAAGAATCTTTTTTATTTGAGGATAAACTGGTTTGAATTTTGCACCTTCTAGGTCAGTTCCTGGTAAAGGCATGAAGACATGTGCTCTTATTATTGAGTTTCTTCTTATTAGATCCTTAATAACCTTGACTGTTTCCATTTCATCATCCTCAGTAGCAGTTGGTAATCCTATTATTATATCAACTACAGGTGTAAATCCCGTATCATCGAGAATCTCTATTGCTTTAATCCCTTCCTCAACTGTATGCCCTCTTTGAATTTCTTTGAGAACTCTATCACTACCTGATTGAAGGCCGATAGATATTCGGGAATTTGAAATAATTGGTTTAATATCCTTCATCAAACTAGAAGATACAGTTTCTGGACGCACTTCTCCAGGAAATGTACCAAAATAAACATTGTCAATTCCAGGGGTTGATTTAATTGATGATAAAAGATAAAGGATTGCATCTTTATTTACTTCTTTAGGTTTTGAAGACATATAACCAAAGGAATTTGGTGTAATAAAACGGATATCGTTTAGCTTTTGAGTTCCCATCCATTTTATTACATCTAGAATTATTTCAGGAGATCTATGCCTTGTTCTATGTTTGAAAAGTTTCGGAACTTGACAAAATGTACACCCAAAAGAACACCCCCTGCTTATCTCCAAAGGTGGATAAAGCTTCCTTTTCGGGGATAGGAAGGGATAATCATCCAGAACTATGGGGTCAGGTCTTTTAGTTAAACGTAATGAGTTATCTTCTAAAAACCCAATACCAGGAGTTCCAAATAAGTCTTCATTGTCCTTAAATCGTCTAACAAACTCAGTAAATGAGTATTCTGCTTCCCCAACGAAAACAAAGTCAAAACCAGATTTTAATGTTGTAAGAGGACTACCAGTAGGATGACTTCCACCTGAGATGAAGATTACTTTATCTAATTCCGATTTATTTAGTGAGGAATAAATTTTCTCCATCCGGGTATAAATATCTTCAAATTGAGTTGTTCTAAATGAAAAACCTACAATGAGTTTTTCATATTTATCTAAGAGCTTTCGGATTTTTGATGAATTAAGATTTTTTTCAAGCAAGAAATCCAAATTTCGAAAATCAGTATTAGCATCTATAGTTGCAACTAAAGGTGTAAGACTGTAGAAATTCTTCTTAGTAAAATCAAATACAATTGCTGATGTCATATAATCACAATTTATCTCCAAGTAACTTCCACATCTTCAGGTCTGAAATGTTGGTCCACTATTGTGTCCTCAAATTCAGTCGTCACACCCGATTGCTTCATTAAAATCCCTAACCATGCTATCATTACACCATTATCTAGAGCAAGATCAGCATTAAGACCTCTAAAAGAAGCATCATGGGAACTAGCCATTTCTTCAAGCATTTCTTTTAGTCGCGAATTAGCTGCTACACCACCACACACTAAAACTTCTTCTTTTCTTGTATGAGCTAAAGCTCTTTCTGTAACTTCAACTAACATAGAGAAAACTGTTTCTTGGAGACTAAATGCGATATCTTCAAGTGGGTGTTTCTTACTATCTAATAATCGGGTTGCATGAGTTAGAATACCTGAAAAAGAAACGTCCATTCCTTTTATCACATAGGGGATGGAAACATAGGTTGAACTTTTCAATGCTTCTAGCTCGATCATTCTCCCCATTGGATTCTCTTTATCACTTAAACCAGCATTTCTTCCAAAAACATCTAAACAATTTCCTACTGGTATATCTATTGTTTCACCAAATACCCTGTATCTTCTTTCAGAAAACGCAATGACTTGTGTATTTCCTCCAGATACATACAGAACAACAGGATCATCAAGTTCTCCAACTAATCTTCCAATTTCAACATGTGCAATTGGATGGTTCACTGCCATTAGTGGTTTACCCAAGGATAAAGAAAGAGTTCTTGCTGTAACGGCACCTATTCTTAAACAGGGTCCAAATCCCGGTCCTTTTGTAAAAGAAATCAAATCAATTTCTTCAGGTTTAATGCCTGATTCATGAAAAGCATCTTCTATTGCTTTGGGCATTGTAGAGGAGTGATATTCCGAAGCTTCTCTAGGGTGAATCCCGCTTCCATAAGGGGGTTTATAGGTTCTTCTAACATTAGATAATACATTTCCTTTGTCATCTATAATACCAACGCCCAATTTATCAGCAGAGCTTTCTATTCCTAGAGAAATCATTGATATCACTCTGACTACGTTAGTTTAAAGGTTTCTTTTTGAAACTATTTAGTAATCTTTAATATGTTTGAATTATAGTTCTTTATGATGCCCCACATAATAGAAGCTGTTTTTCCTTGGGAAAAACAAAAAAAAGCTGTTATGAAGAAAAATCAAGAATTGGGCAATCTACTTAAGATTAATTTTGTATTCATGTATTTCCTACTCTTTGTATTCACAGTTTTAGGGAAACTCTATCCTTTACTCAGAATCTTCGATATGAATTTATTAGGGTACAAAAGTTGGTTAGTAGAATCCTTAGGATATTTAGTATACAACTGGTGGATTAGCATAATTTTATTCTTCAGTTCTTTAGTAATTTCTATTTTTCTATCACTGTTAATAACAAAAACAAGTATAGGGATATTTAGAAGTTACTTGGAATATTTAAAAATTGACTTCAAAGATAAACAGCGAGGTTTAATTGTTAAAACAATTATCAAAGATATCGCAATTATAGCAGGTTTTTCTCTTATGGTTTTTCTAATTTTAGAATTCATAACGTTTGCAGTTAGCTCTCTAATAGCTTCATTTGTTCTTCCAATTGTTTATACTTTAGATGAAACTTCTCTTGCTAATGTTTTTCTCTCTATTTTACTATCTCATATCATCTTCTTTCCTTTATTTGTCTTTATTTACCAAAAAACGATAAACAAAAAACTAGTCCCAACTGAAACATTTAATTTTAAAGAATTTATGAAGGAAGACGGGGAGGTTGATATGGAAAAGTGGAGATCAAGAACCTGGGGGAAAAAACCATATACATTTAATTGGGAGGAAGAAGAGGTATTTCCAATTACATGTTTTTCATGTGGGTCTATTATATCAAGCGATTTAATTGTCTGTCCTATTTGTGATGCTGATTTAGTTAAGGAAATTGAGGAAATTGATACTGAATATTCAGCTGAAAATACTGAAGAAGATAATAATCTAGACATTGTCAGTGACAACAACTATGAAGAAGAAAAAAACAATTCATAAATTAAACCAGATAATTACTTCATCTACTAACTCCTAGTATAATACCTGCAGCAATCATACCCAGAATTAAAATTAATAAGAATCCAGGGAAGAAACCATTACGTATCCTTGTTTTTCTCAAGCAACCAGGGCACAAAATTATTTCTTCTTGCTGGTGTGTTTGTGATTGAAACATCGCTAATAATGCATTTGTTTGCCAGTAAGTTCTAGTGCATTCATCACAAATAGGAAGCTTACATCTATTACATTCATTGACTGCAGTATATTTTGTATGAATATAACACGTATTTTCTGACATTTTAATCACTTTATTGCCTCAGCCAAAAGTCGATCATCAATGATCAGGTCGTTGCAACTACATCATTGGCAAATAAGGATTATTTTATGAATTTTAAAGAATTCCTATTGCGATGAAACTAGTGAAACAATTTTATCCACTACAAGTTCTCGAAGTTTTCTTATTGTATTTTCACCTTTGATTGTTTCAATTAAAGGCAATTTGCGTATTTTAGTTTCATTAATAAGGAGCTCATGAATTTTTCTGATATTCTCGAAATGATTGAGCAAATCTTCTTTTTCTTGAGTATATTGAGAACTTAGGTTTTCTCTATGCATCTCAGGATCTGGAACAGCTATTGTGATGTAAAGCACATTTGGCTTATTTAAAATAGTTTCATCAAAGAATGCTGGTAGTAAATGTTCTCCTTCTACAATAATCGATACTGACTCTTTTTCAGCCCTAGATAAAATTGCCTCAACACCTATGTTAACTAGTTTTGAGTGATTCTCAAATCCTATAAGTACTTCATCAAAACGACTACTGTAAATTGGTCGAAGAGTCTGATAAGCCTTATAGGATGAAGAATGAAGCTCAGGCATCACATCTGCTGAAAGAACCTTTCTTAAAATATCGCGAACTACTTGAGTTCCTATAACATGTTGAATACCCAAGTCCCCAGCTATTTGTCTGGAAAGAGTGCTTTTTCCAGCACCAATTGCGCCAGATATAAGAATCCACAGAGGAATATTGGAATCTCTCCACTGTTCGATCATCAAATATTTATTACCAACACTAACATCTTGTGAGTTATTTAAATGAGAAGAAACAATTTCATCTAGTTTCTGTTTACTAATAGTTTCTTTTTGGAGTTTTGTTAAATCATTATAAATCTGAATCGAGAATTCATAACCTTCTGAGAGTGAAAAACCAATCATTCTTAGTTTTTGGGCTAGAATCCCTCTAGAAAATAACTGCTTTGTTTTTCCTTGAATATAGATTTGAGGTCCTTTCTCCATTTTCTTATCACGGCAAATTAACTTTAAAGAGAGGTATAATTAAACTGTTAAAAAGTTAACTTTTTAGATAAGATTGTTATTATTTTGTTTAATGACTAGTAATAATTCCAAAGGTTTTCTTAGAATTAAAACGAAGAAAGGCAAGTATGAGTACTTCTCAAAAGGCATATTGTCTTCATCTTTGTATTCTATTGGAATTAGCGCTAATCTTGCTTTAGAGGTAGCAAATCAAGTCGAAGAAGAAATTAGTTCAGCTTCAGAAACACCCTCTAAGAAAAAGCTAATTAAGATCATAACATCAGCAATTGAAAAAATAGACAAACGTTTAGCTGAGAGATACATAGTTTTTGAAGGAGAGGAGAAATACAAACCCATCATTGTCTTATTAGCTGGAGTCCCCGGAATTGGTAAAAGCACTCTATCTGTAGATCTTTCAAAGAGACTTGAAATAACAAACATAGTTGGGACAGATATGGTTAGAGAGATTCTCAGACAGACAATTTCATCGAATCTAATACCTGAATTACATAGTAGTAGCTATGAAGCTTATAAGTACTTGAAACCAATGATAAATCCAATCTTACGTCAATCAATAGTTGGTTATGAAGAACAATGCAGGCATGTGATTGTTGGCGTGGAAGCTGCTATTCAATCAGCTTTGTACTCTAGAGAAAACACAATTATTGAAGGTGTTCATCTTGCTCCCAATATTCTAAATCGTTCAGTTCTCGATGAATCACAAGTCTTGATGATACTTTTATATTTAGAAAATGAAAAAGAACATCTGCGAAGAATTCAATCAAGAGGTTCAGAAGTCGAACAGAGAGGTGCAGACAGATATCTTAGCTCATTTCAAGAGATAAGAAAAATCCAAACTTATCTTGTTGAAGAAGCAAACAAACTCAATGTCCCTATAATAGAGACTTCAGATGGAACAATTGCTATAGAGAAAATTATGGACATTGTCTGGGAAAGAATTTTGTTTCTTGAAAATAAGGTAAAGGAGTAAAAAGCTATTTTAGTCTGTGCTTTTTACATTACATTTCAAACTAGGAATAAGTGGTAATTCTATTTCAAAACCAACTACAGGAACCCAAATCTGATTATTTTCAAGTATACTTGGATGAATTTCTCCTATAATTCCACATTTTTTGTTCTCTATTAGTATCAACCCACATCTTCCTTCAGTAAATGAAGGATGATTGATTTGTTTTATTTCATAGTCAGTATCTAATAAAGATAAAAGTTGATTCAATCTTTTATGAGTATCTTCAAAGCTAGCATCTGCGTCAGCACAGAGAAAAGCGGCATTACTTTGTGTGACAACCTTTTTGTCTATCAATTTTACAATTTCTCCCACTTCAAAAAGCATCTGCGGGTAAGTTTCATGTGTATTCTTAGAAAGAACATTAATCAAAAGTGGATAGATCATTTTTCGCATAACACTATAAGTGGATGTAACAGGATTCTCAATTCTCACATATTCTTGTTTGTCAATATTTACTTTAGTAGTTAAAATTTCAGGGTCGGTAAGAATGTTTGTAAGTACCTCAGTTCCTCCAGCACCTACAAGTATATTTCGTACCAAATTCTCGCTTTCAGTTTCAGGTAAAAGCCCCCCAGTAGTTAGAACCTTCCATTTTGTTGGACCAATTTTGTTATAGTCTAAAGCAATTGCTAATTCTTCAGCTATATCGACCCAGTGGAGAATATCTTTTCTGTAAGGAGGAATTTCAATGGTTAAAATATTGCTATCAATTGAATTGCAATTGAATCTTCTTTTTGCAACTAACTTTGCAGCATCTTTTGGTTTCATTTTTGTTCCAAGATATTTGTTTACTACATCTAGATTAATCTCAATCTCCTCTTTATCAAAAAGGGGAGTTATCACACTCCTTGTGTAAATATCTGGAGGGTATTCTATTTTAACACTATAAATTTCAGCACCATGAGTTACCAAAACCTGACATAATATGTTCAAAACCACATTAACTGTTTCAAAATTGGTTCCAGTTACTTCTATTAAACTGCCAGTAGTTTCTTCTGTAATTTTACCTACGTCATTGCTGTTAATTACTGGTGGTAAGGATAATGTTGTACCATCTGCAGAAAGAAGTATCGGATAATGACCATATCCTTTAATGATATGACCAAATTCTTTTCCCTTTTCATGTTCTTCCAATATTCTTTCTAAAGACATTTTTTCTGTAGATTCAAGTGGGATAAATTCATGGGTTTCTTCTATCACTTTGTATTCAATTGGACTCTTTATCATCGAGAGATTATAGAAACCTATAGAAGACCTTTTTCTTTGTCTCCCATAGGAGTAATCAATCTTTTCTGAGAGTTGCATAATTTGTTTGATATAATAATCTGTTAGGGAAATGTTTTTTGCAACTGCACAAGCTATGTATGGTCTTGTAGAAGCTAACTGTGAATCTACTTTCACTACATAACCACTTTCTTTCACCTCATATTCTGGGATACCACTCTCTTCCTCAAGAATGCCTTTTATCTCTCTAATCATTCCCTCTGGTGACCAAAGATCAGGTCGATTACTAGTTTTGATGTCAATCACAAGCATATCTTCTTCTTCGATGTATTGATCAATTTCTGATTTAGCATATGAAAGTAAATCTTCTAGTTGTTCAATTGATAATTGTTTACCTAACATTTCTTGCATTTTTTTGTAACTTGCTTTTATTGATACCATCTGTTTAACCTCTCGACATCTTAGCTGTTCTCAACCAGTCAAACTTATGACTGAATAATTCCCTTATGTCCGTAATTCCATTTTTAACCATAAACAATCTTTCTATCCCTAAACCCCAAGCTATAACTGGTGCTTCAATTCCAAAAGGTTTTGTTACTTCAGGTCTGAAAATCCCTGCACCTCCAAATTCAATCCAACCTAGGTTTGGATCAAGAACATTGAGTTCTACAGAAGGTTCTGTAAAAGGATAATAATCGGGTTTAAATTTAAAATGCTCATTTTCAGCTATATCCACTGCAAATGCCTTTAAAATCCCCAATAAATCTCTAAATGTTATAGATGGATCCACAACAATTCCTTCAACTTGAGTAAATTCACAGAGATGTGTTGCATCTACGGTATCAGGCCTATAACAACGAGATATTGAGAAATATTTAGATGGAACTTCTAAGTCTACTAAGGTTCTTGCACTAACAGATGTTCCATGAGCACGTAGAACTAGTTGAGCACTTTTTATTGGGTCCCACTTATATCGCCAACCCTTACTTCCGGTGTCATAACCATATTCATGAGCTTTTTTCACATTTTCTACATAATCTGCTTTTGGCAATTTGCCTTGTTTTGGGTTTGATACCTGATATACATCAGACCACTCTCTTGCAGAATGATTTTGGGCTTGAAATAAAGCATCAAAGTTCCAAAACTCTAGTTCAACTATTGGACCTCTCATCTCCTTAAAACCCAAAGCACACAGTTTTTGCTTAACTTCATCAAGAAACTCAGCATAGGGTTGTTTTCTCCCACCATAGAAAGTAGGGGGGGAAGCCTTTAGATTATATTCTCTTAATCTTGTATCTCGCCAAGAACCATCTCTAATCATTTCAGGAGTTAATCTACTTACTTCGTTCATTTTTTGAATGGATGAAGATACTTCCTTGTAAGGAATCAGAATTTCCAAAAGAATATCTTTAACTTCTTCCAAAGAAGCTAAATTTCTTTGAAGTAATATTTCGTTGAAATCACTTGTGTCTACTGTTTTACCAGATAAGAGTTGTTCTAAGATTGTTTGGAGTTCTTTGTTAACTTCTTTTTTCTTGTCGATTAGGCTAATTTGCCCCTTATCTATCTTAATCAAGCCCTGTTTCTTCAAAAGACCAACGCCAGCATTCATCTCTTTATTTTCTGTTTTCACTAATTTTGAAAGGTCAGTAAAAGAAACACCTACTTTCTCTTTAAGGATCTTAGCAATTCGTCTTTCTACTAATTGATCTTCAGCAGCTTCTTTTCCGTTATTTGTAAGATATATTTGATGACTTACAATTTCAAGACGAGAAATTAATTCATTAGTGACTAGAAAACCAAGGTAGTATTCCAATTTTCCACGATCTAATTTTGTCTGTTTCTCTAATTCTTTGATTGAAATTTTGGCATTTTCATCAATTATCTGATAAATCTTTACAGCTTCAGAAGGTAAAGATATTTTCTTCTCTAAATTACTCATTGTTCACAATTCCTAACGCCATAGTTTAAAAAAATAGTTACTACTTACTTAATTATGATTGGAGGATCAGAGGGAGTTAACGAATTTCCAAGTCACGTTATGCCCCATGCAAGGTTTTGTAATATAAATAATAAAAATTATTTAAACTTTCGATGTCAAGCATAGAGATTCAAATGCCTTTAGAGGTTTTTTAATAGTTGAAATCTTCATCTTCATCGAGATTGTCGACATTGTCTTCATCATCTTCATCGAAATCTTCATCTTCTGTTTCTTCGTGGAAGCTATCAAGAACATCATTATAATCCATTAGACTATCTAAATCATCTGCAGCTCCAATCTCTAATTCTAATATCCAGCCATCTTCATAGGGGCTTTCATTCAACATTTCAGGATCTTGTCTTATTTCCATATTTATTTCATCGATTGTTCCACTGATTGGTGAGTGAATACTAAATGTATCTTCAATAGAATCTATCGAGACGATTTCTTCATCTTTTTCAACAAATATCCCTTTTTCAGGTAAACTAATAGATATGATATCATCAAGGACATATTGACCATAATCGGTTAAGCCTATTCTAAAGACACCTCTACCTCTATCTTCTACCCATACAAATGTTGAATAGTACAAGTGGCTTTCTGGGAATATGAAGTTTCGTTTCATTTCAGTCAAGTCAATCGTTTCTAATCCATTTTTGAAGTTTTCCTTATTTATCTTTTTCCAAGAAATCAAAACAATGATTTCAAAACATCAAAAATAAGAGAAAAAAAGGTTATGAGAAGATTTATCTTAATCTCATTCTCAACAAGTATTTTTCATCAATCATATTGAATAATGTTGATAGTGTTTCTTCTAATGGAGTTTTGTTGAAGTATTCAAGTGCTACACTAATTGTAACTTCTTTATAATCTTTGATAAAATTGAATATCTTCTGACCAAAAGAATTAAGCTTGTGAGCGTCTTTTTCTTTTAAGGTATTTATGGATAGAGGATGTAATGTCCAGATAAAGAGCTCTTCACTAAGAGTATCAATAATTTGTCTAGAATTATTGGTAAACTCATCTGTTACACCATCCCAATCATGTAAGACTGATTTGAATCGTTTCTCAAACCAATCAACAAAATCAGCGAGACCAGTTTCTACATCAATCGAAACCTCACTTGTACTGAAAAGATAAGCACAAATACAATCTTTTGAAGCACTAGATACTACAAATTGACCATAATCAAGCTTTTTTATAGCTCCAGTTTGCCCGCCACTTATTTCACTTCCCATACCAGCTACTGCTTGAAGGAAGCCTGTTATTAGTGAAGAATCAACAGTAATCTCACCACCAAGATCCCATTCATAGATAGGTAGTCCTGATTCAGTGTGAACTATAATGACTTTTCTCAAAGAAAGAACACTAGTTAGAATTTTAGAAATTTTATCTAAATACTTTCTCTTCCCCTCTTTCTTCCTCTGCTTCTTGGGTCTAACTACTGTAAATTGAATGATTATTATTACTATTATTATGAGTGCTATAGCAACTATTCCAATAATCATGTAGAGAGTGTATTCTCTAAAGAAATAAGTTAAAAGTGCGATAAATGTTGGGTTCGCAACTATTATTTGATTTTCAGTGGTTGATTTTGCAATAATAACATATTGATCAATTCCACCAGGTGCATAAGTTACAGAATAAGATATGTTTGTTACATGCCAAGGAATGTAAACTTCAAGTGTTGCTATGTAACCAGCTGCTGAAGTATTTGGAGTTAATTGAACTAGTTCCCAATAAGTTACTATAGTTCCATTAGCGAAAGTAAATGTATAAGTAATATTTACAAAGTCATTATAAGGTGTTGGAGCTATGTGTATGAATATATCAGAGCCTTCCGCCATTACTCCTAGAGATATATTCTGTACCAATACTACGAAATCAATCGTTTCAAGTTGTCTTATTTCACCATCTATTTCTATACTTATATCATAATCAACAGCAGGATTGAAAGTTATCCGAATGATAATGGTTTGTGATTGATATCCATATTTTGAGAATGTAATTTCAAGTATGTAAACTGTTCCAACAGCTACTGAAGGATCTGCATTGAACGATACAATGTAATAATCACCAAAGGTTGTATTTGTAATTGAATTAAAGTAATCATCTATCTCTAGGGAACTATTATCTTGAGCAAATAGTGCACTTACTAAAGCTGAGTCAATACTTATATTTCCTCCAATTACATCCCTAAAGTCAAATGATATATCTATATCTTCACTCGCATATTCTGTAGTATTCACATCACCAGCGGTTATTATTAAATCCGTCACTCTTTCTTCTATTGTAATCAAAATTTGTATCATTTGTGGCGCATAACCAGGTTTGATAATCGTGATATTCAGGTAAAACGTTCCTACAGAGTATATTGGATTAATCGTAATGGTGGTTATATTATCAGCAAAAGTGTCTCCGAAGGTTACAGAAATGTTTCCATCAATAAAGATGTCAGGGGTTGTTATGTTATCCCCAAGTATGTCATCCCAATAAAGAACTTCTACTATTGTTCCTTCACCAAAGTATATTGTAATGTCTTGATCTGCACTATCTACTAATTGTGAATCTGTATTAATTGAAATCACTTGAATTTCGAAGAACATGCTTGCTGATTCATACCCTGTCCTTCCGATAGTAATTGTGATATTTATTCCTGGCATGGTATAATCATTATTAATGAAAGATACATTATACTGACCACCACCAAGAAAATCAGTATCTACATAAGTAATCAGCATAGTTGCATTACTTGTAACTATTACAAACAACCCATCACCACCAATTTGATTGATGTCTTCAGAATGGGTGGTATCTTCAAAATAAACAACAATAGAAGTTACATAACCCACATATACTTCAGTTGGTACCAAAACGTCTGTTAAACTTGTTTCAATGGTTAAAACACTTAAACTTCCTAATAGATAACTTGTTACAGCTTCATAATTTATTAAATCTATGTCAATATAGATATCAAATGAACTAACAGATGGATTATTATTGGTCACTGTTACAAAATAAGTATCACCTACTCTATTGATATTGATGATAATGTTTGATTCGCTTGCTGATCCTGAATAGGATGCTGTGATCAAAGCTGTTGAATGATTTGTATCCAGATATCTAAATGAAAATACAGCATCATGATAAACATAGATTGTAGTAGCATCACCTGTTTTCTCAATAGATGTTTTAGGAGCTGTTATCTCAAAAGTATATACATCTGAAACATATGCAGCAGAATAATTTGCTCGATAGTTATTCAAATAGATGGAAATTTCAACAGAATAAGGTCCCGTAACTAGACTTTTTGTTGATGTACTAATATTGAGGATCCACTGTTCTGTTGGTGCTTGGTAAGTAAAAGTATAATCAACAGGAGAAATAAGTGGAAAATCTGTACCATTAGTTATGGTCACAGTCATAACATCAGGAGTCAGACTCAAATTTGAAGCAGCTGTTACATCATACAGACTCAGATAATATACCACATTGTTTGTATAATTCGTTTGATAATGAGTATATTCAGGAACTAATGACAGTTCATAGAAAACTGTTAGAGTGAAACTTGTTGAGTTATTCTCAAGAAAAGCACCTGTGCCAAGAAAATCAACTGTGTAAGTACCAACATCTATGTTTGCATCAATTAATATTGAAGTATTATAATCAGGAGCATAATCATTGAAAACATCATTCTTATTCCAAGTAGCATTATGAACTGTATAAGATACAGTAGCAGAAGGAATTAGATTTTTAGTTCCAATTGTATATGGCTCACTAATATTGTAATATGAACCTCTGACTAAAATTGAATCTAA
>JAUWEG010000150.1 GCA_030608385.1 Candidatus Heimdallarchaeota archaeon | reverse complement strand
GTCCCATTAGAGCAAGTAGATCTTTATAGTTCTCTTGTTTCAATCCATATTTCTCTAAAAGTAATTCAGCTCTTTTTTTCATAACAGGTTTATACATGTTGAGAGTAAGTACTGTACCGTCCTTATCAAAGCAGAAGATTTCCACATCTTCGAACTTCTTATTTCCACAGATTATGGTGACCATATGAGTGAAGAAATCAATGTGGGCTTAATAACTTTACGTAATTGAGCTAAATTATGAGGAGAAAGAAAATCCTGAAAAAGAAAAATTACAAAATATTAAGTTTGGTATTGTGGACATAATATTGAACATTAGTCAACTGTTACTTGGGAAATTCCCACGATAAAATAGGCTGATTATCCAATACTTTTTACATTCCCTTAGATGTGAAAATAGCTAACTTTCTGGTTTTTCAGAGAAGTTTGAATAAAAGGATAAAAAATAGGATTGTTTAGGATTCTTCAATCCTCTCTTTTAGTTCTTCAAGTTCTTTTGTTTTTTCATTAATACCTTCTTTAATGGATTTAATTTCGTTGTCCAAGTCCTCTATTTCTTTATTGATTTTGCTTGCTTTTTTGTGTTCTTCTTCATGATCAATGCTTGAAGTGAATGATTTTTGTATGTCCAATTCAGCGTCCAGTTCCTTGTAAAGAACTTCTAACTGTTTATTCTTGAGTTCAGATTCCTTTTGAGATCTAATCAGAGATCGTTTTTCATTTTCCATATCTTCAAGAAGTTCTGTTAATTCCTGTTTGTTCTTGTCTAGCTTCTCAAGATCTTCATCCATGCATTTATGACAATAATCGATATCCTTCTCGAATTTTTCTATTTCTTTTTCAATCTTCTTTCTCTTCTTCTCATCATCTTCTGAATCGAGTTGTACTTTTAGTTCACTCATCTTTTGTTTATTATCTTCTACTTGTCCTTCTAGTTCTGCAATTTCTTCTTTAATCTCTAGCTTATCTTCTTCTATTTTTTCAATTTGTTTGTTAATCTTATCAATTTGAGATTTGAGATTATCCATTTCCTTGCTTTTTTCTTCAGAGTTTACTTTCAGCTGATCGATTTGGTCCTTCAGATTATCTACTTCTTGGCTAATTTCTGCTAATTTATCAACATCTTTCTTTATGTCAACGGTTTCTTTTAGTTCCTTTTCCTTTTTCATTTTAGCTTCTAAGTCTTTGTACAGCTCTTGGATTGTAAGTTTCTTCTTCTCTTTTTCTTCTATAATTTCATTTTTTCTAATATTATCCTCTTCTAATTTAATTTTGAGATTTTTGAGTTCTTCTTGCTTTTCAACTACTTCAAGTTGTGCTATTTCTTTTTGTTCTTCTAGATCTTCAATTTCCATAGAAATCTCGGCCAATTTTTCTTCATCCCTCTGTTCCTCTTCTTCTTTTTCTAGACGTTCTTTCTTCTCGATTTTGTCATTAAACCTTTTATCCAGTGCTTTAACATTTTCTCGTTTAAGTCTGAGCTCCTTCTTAACTAGAACTAGCATCACTTCTTCAGAATCTACCTTCTCTTCGATTTTAGATATTTCTTCTACTTTTGAATCTTTATCCATTTCTGATTTCATTATTGCAACAGTTAGTTCTTCAATTTCAGTTTCGATTTTTTCTATTTCCGTGATGTCATCAGAGGAAGCTCCAATTAAGATGTTCAGATCACTCTGCTTCAGGAGTTTTTCTCCCATATCATCAATGAGTTTCTGAAGTTCTCTTTCACTGAAACGGATTTTACTTTCAATTAATTCGATTCTTCCTATATCTATAAGTATCCCAATTTTAGTGATGTATTTTTTAATCGAATCTATTTGCAATTCTCCTTTTTCTAGGGCTTTTCTGAAGAATAATGCTAAATTAGTATTTTCCCCAATTTTGATTATTAACACATCGATATCTTCAGTGTCGAAGAGGAGTTGATTATATCGACTGAATTTATAATTCGATAAATCATACAGCTTTTTTAAAGTTAAAAGAATATTAGCAAATTCTTCACCAACTTTAGGGATGTTTACTGACTCCTCAAATTGTTCAAAAGTTGTTTGATAGACAGTACCATCATTATAGAACATAACGATATGTTCAACTTCTGGAAGTGCTCTTTTTATCCTTTCTAATGTTTTCATTACCATGTTTATCCCATTATGAAATTATTAATGATCTGAATTTGTTTATCCATTTATTTAAGTAAGATTTAGTCTTGTCATTACCATACTTTGAAAATATAAAAACTATTCCAAGTGATGCAATTATGAAGATTAAAGGAATTAAACCTATAAGATAAGTTTGGGTAGAGAAGAAGGTGAAGTAGATAGAAACAAGAATCAATTGAATGATTGTAGTAGCAAAACCTAATTTCCAAAATGTTTTGATTTTGATCGGACGATCGTGTTGTTCAGCAAGATTAAAAACTAGAACATTGTCTCCTAAAGGTGTTAAATTGTCCCCCCAGTTGGCTCCAAAAGCGAGCGCATAGTAGTAGTAATTACTTCCAGAAGACATCTGAGTAATTACTGGTAACAATACTTTTGTTATAGGGATGTTATCAATGAGTGCACTTAGAAATGCTCCAATCCAAATTATCAGAAGAAACTGAAACACAGGATTACTGGTTCCTAAACCGCTTAAAGCATTCCCAATAATATCAATGATTCCAACTACTTCTAAACCACCAGCAATAACAAAGATACCTAATAAGTACAATATCAATTCTATATCGATTTTCTTCATAATTTCCTTAGGTTTCAATCCATTAAATGTACTGAAAATCGTAAGAATCATTGCTATGGATAATGCTATTATATCAGGCGTTAGCTTATCTGAATTTACACTCACCAATAACACTATTAGGAGTACTAATGAGCTCATGGATGCATAGAGAAGTTTTCTATTAGGAACAAAGTTCCAAACATTGAATTCTTCTAATGTGTCTACCATCCTTTTTCTAGGTTCTCGAAGTTCTTGTCTATATAGAAAAATGAAGAATCCAATTGTGACTACTGCCATGAATAATGAGAATAATCCAACATTGATGAAGAATTGATTAAAGCTGATACCTGAAGCTGTTACAATTAAAATATTCGGAATCGAAGAAATTGAAAAGAATGTTCCTCCAATGTTGACCATTATAGCTTCAGTGATGATGTACGGTGTAGGATCTATATTGAGCATACGCGATATTGTAATCGTTAGTGGAATGAGTATCATTACTGTGAGTATGTTGTTGATAAGTGCAGAGAATATTACAGATAAAGTAGCCAATATGGCCATCAGAGCAATCGGTTTTCCTTTGGATATTTTTATTGCTAAGACACCTAAGAACTGGAAAAGACCTGCTTCATCAGATATCTGTACTATAAACATCATACCTAAAATCAAAATTAAAGCATGAAGGTTGACGAATTTATCTAAAGGAGTTCCAAACAAGAGATCGACGATTATATCAAATTCTTTTCCTTCTAAAAAAACCAAAACAAAATAGGTTATTACTGCAGCGGTTAAAGATGCGATAGCTCGATTAAGTTTGTTAGTAAACAACAGAATAATTACTGCTACAAAACAGAGCGAAATAATTATTTGACTAGCTAACATCTTTAATCTCCAGGGTAGAATTTTTGAAATATTTGTTTTTATATCCTATTTAATTCTCTTTGTTCAAGAGGGAGTTATAAAACATATCGAAATAACCTAACATATTCAAAGGATAAGAAGACTTAAACTATTAATCGAAAGTATTTTTTATCCAATTAAACAATGGCTCAAAACTGGTTTCTTCGAAATGAGCATGCTTTGCTCCAGGGAGTACTGCAAATTCTTTGATGTCACTTGGAATTTCTTCAAAAAATGCTCTGGTTGCGTCAACTGAGAACAATTCATCATGCTCCCCCACACCGACAAATACTGGATATGTCATCACTTCTGGAAGAACAAATTTGGTTGGATTAAGTAATTTTAAGAATCTAAGAGTATAGTGAAAATTGAATAATGGATCGCCTATCCCTCTAATACCCTCACGGTAATAGTGGATTATTGGTTTGTTGGGTTTAATGATAGACCAGATTAGAATCTTAATTGTTGTAGTAAGTGCTCTTTTTGCATAAGCTCCCTCTCTCACCTCTTTTGCTGCACTTAGAAGAATCATACCATTTACATGCTCTGGAAATAGGTTTACAGTAATAGCACTAGTGATAACTCCAAAACTATGCCCAATTAAAACTAACTTGTCATGTTTTGATTTAATGAAGTCAAGAGCTGCTTTAAGGTCTTCAGAGAGTTTATCCTTGCTAACATAATCACCACGAGGTCCTTCAGATAGCCCATGACCTCTCAAATCTAGACCATAAGTAGAATAGCCCATTTCTGAGAGATGTTTACCAATCATGCCATATAGACCGCTATGGGCAGTAATTCCATGGAAAATGAGAAAGGAAGTTGTTGATAATTGGTCTGCCTTCCATTCTCGAAGAAAGAGCTCGGTGCCATCTTTTGATTTAAGAAGATTATAAGGATCTTCACAAGCATCCCTAAGTTTTATTAAATCTATCACGATATTGAGATTTTCCATCTTAATTTAAGCATGTCTGTTAAGTAACTCTGAAACGGAAAGTCAAGCAAACTATATCTCTGTAGGAGCTGTTACTCAACTGGAATTTTCGTAAAATTCATAAAATGTTTCAATACGAATACGTTTTATTTAATTAACAGTATTCTTTCATTTGGGGGATACAACCATTCAACCCCTTTCTCTGTGACAATTGCATCATCTTCGATGTTGAAACGTACTTTTTTTCCGTTCCAATCAGGATTGGGGGTGTAAGCTATGAATTCGAAGGCAAATAGATTGTTTGGTTTAATAACCAAGTGAGCACGATCTTGACGAAATCCTGCTATAGAGGGACCTGATGCCACCTCACTATTTCCAGTATTTCCCACACAATGACAATCTATCATTACTTCTGTTTTACCTGGATATTCTTGATTTTCTTTGGGTTCTAGACTAGGTCCTCCTCCTAGCATTGGATCAACTGTTAAGTGGATGTACTCAAAACCTGCTTCTTCGAGAGCACGTCCAATTTTCTTCAAAGTTTCACCTGCTGTCTGACCTACTCTAATTTTGGATTTAATAACTTCTCGAGCTTCTAAAGCTCTGTCCCATCCAAATTGAATACCAGAGGGTACTGCGGTTTCACTTTCTTTTAACACGTAAGCAACACGTTTGAAATCTGTTCCAAAGTTCATATGACTGATACCGTAATCAAATTGCATTAAATCTCCAGGTTGGATAACATACTTACTTAACCTGAATTCTGACTTATCTGATTTCTCTGAATTTATTATCATAGGAGTAGCAAGATCAAAAGTAGAACTCATTCCAAGAGCTAAGAGTTGATCTTCCATCCACCACCCTACATCTTCTAATGATGTTTCACCTGGGATTATAACTTCATTAGATAAAGCTTTTTCCAGAAGCAGTCTAGTAGTTTCGCATAATTCTGAGTAAACTTTAATTTCAATTGGAACTCTTCTAGTTCTGAAATCAGTAATAACCATTTCAGCTGAAACAATTCTTTTAGAATACTTTTCACCCAGAGCTTCAGTTAGTTTTTGATATTCTGAATATGAAAGCCCGTCAGCAACTGCAATCCAATCTGACATATTAACTGCTATGTGTTGAGGATCTCTTTCAGAAACAAACTCTTGCAATTCATCTTCAGGTTTAAAAATATCATACACTACTAACTGTTGAAGGTCCCCCTCATCTCCACCTAATACTGCTCGCTCGATTCTTTCTTTTCCTCGATCAGTGAAAATGATGTATCCATTTTCTCCTCCTAGGTCAATGTTAAGGGGAT
>JAUWEG010000007.1 GCA_030608385.1 Candidatus Heimdallarchaeota archaeon | reverse complement strand
CAGATGTTGTATCAATAAGAAGAATAAAAGAACTAGCTAAAGAGCAGAATATAGATGATGATTTTGTAGACAGAGTAATTAATCAACTTCGCAGTAATGGAGAGATTTATTCTCCAAGTGATGGTTTTGTGAAATTAGCTTAATAGTACGAGGTTGAATAATGAAAATAGAGGATCTTCCATTACCTGAAATTATAAAAGAGAAATTAATCACAGAAGGAATATCCTCGTTATATCCACCACAAGAAGAAGCAATAAAAAAAGGTCTTTTTGATGGAACTAATTTAGTTGTTGCAATCCCTACAGCTTCTGGAAAAACCTTACTCGCATTATTCGCAAGTATCAAAAAACTTACTGAAACTGGGTTGAAAACACTATATCTTTCACCTTTGAGAGCTTTGGCTTTTGAGAAATATATGGAATTCAAATCTTTTCTTGATTTGCTAAACAAAAAAACCATTTTACTCACTGGGGATTATGATGTGGAAGATACAAGAGCACAATATGCTGACGTTATTATTGCTACGAATGAAAAAATAGATTCAGCTATAAGGCATCAAGCACGATGGATTAACAAGATTGGATTAATTGTATCTGATGAAGTACATCTCATAAATGATTCTTCAAGAGGTCCTACTTTAGAAGTAGTAATAGCACAATTAAGACAACTCTGCGATGCACAGATTCTAGCTCTAAGTGCAACTATTAGAAATGCAGATCAGATAGCTCGGTGGTTGGAAGCTGAGCTTGTTTCAAGTAATTGGAGACCCGTCAAATTAAAAGAAGGAGTCCTTTTTGATAATAACATAATTTATGGTGATGGTTCTGAGGTTACCATTCCTTCAAAGTTCAAGGATGGTTTCAATAATCTTACTGATTACATATTAAGCAAGAGAAATCAAGCATTAGTCTTTGCCACAACTAGAAAAATGGCAGAATCTACTGCTAAGAATCTAGCATCTAGAACAAATAAAACTCTTTCAAAAGAAGAAAAAGAGAAACTAAATGCAACGTCTTCAGAGATTCTAAATACAGGAGAACAAACAAAACAATCAAGAGGTTTAGCACAGCTTGTTAGAAATGGTGTGGCTTATCATCATGCAGGATTAAATTCAGCTCAAAGAAGAATCATTGAACATAACTTCAAGCAAGGGAATATCAAAATTATTAGCGCTACACCGACTTTAGCTGCAGGTGTGAATCTTCCAGCAAGATATGTTATTATTAAGAGCATCTACAGATATAATGTCACTTTAGGAAGCTATCCGATTCCAGTGTTAGAATTTAAACAACAATCAGGAAGAGCTGGAAGACCCCAATATGACAAAGAAGGAGATGCTATTGTTATTGCAAAGAATGAATTTGATGCAACTAGTCTTTATCAAACCTATATTACCGGAGAAGTTGAAGATATTGAATCCAGAATTGCCGCTGAACCAGCCTTACGAAAAATAGTTTTGGGGCAGATATCAACAGAGAACACTCAAACTATTGAAGAACTACATGAGTTCTTTGGTCAAACGTTTTATGGATATCAGCAAGATTCCGCAAATCTAAGTACCATTCTGAATAAAGTTGTAAAATTTCTACAGGAAGAAGCACTAATAGTTAATGATCCAGATTATTTAATTCCAACAAACTTTGGTAAAAGAGTAAGCCAACTTTATATCGATCCAAAGAGTGCAATTGTAATACGAGAGGGGCTCATCAAAGGAAATATAAAATCTAAGCATTATTTAACAGACCTAAGTTTTCTTCAATTAGTTTGTTCAACTCCTGATGTTCGTTTTTTGACCATAAGAAGGGATGAACAGATTAATCTAGTCAACTTCATAAGTGATCATGAAGAGGAGTTTTTAGCCAATCTTCCAGAAACATCATTTGATTTAGAGTTATTTATGAGTCAACTGAAAACGTCTCTAGTTTTGCAGGATTGGATTAAAGAAGTTCCTGAAGATATTATGCTAGACAGATATAGAATAGGCAGTGGAGACATATATATGGTTGTTTCTAATGCAGAATGGCTCCTCTATGCTTCTTCTGAGATATCACAATTATTGGGTTTCAAGGATATGGCTAAGCAAATTTCAGCAGTTCATAATCGCGTGATAAATGGAATAAAACAAGAATTACTGAACCTGGTTCAGATTCCAGGAATAGGAAGAATGAGAGCGAGAGCACTTTATGATAAAGGGTACAAAACAAAAGAAATTCTGAAAGAAACAAATCCAAATGAGATTATGAAGATTTCTGGTTTTGGTAAAGAACTAGTTAAGAACATCTTTTCTCATCTATTAGGTGATGGTTTTTCAGGAACTGATCTTGCAGAAGACTCTAAGCAAGAAGAAAAGGCTGAAGAAGATTATAATACAACACCTCCTCAAAAATTACTAGATGATTTTTTTTCCTAGAGTAAAATAATTTAAAAGGATTAAATTAAGAGTACTATTGATAACATTGACTTCTGATAATAAATTTTTAAATGAGTTGGAAAGAATTCAATATGATTTTGAAGACTTTGATATTCCAGTAAAATGCTTGAAAACTATGGAAGAATTTGACATTGGCGCTAAAAAAGTAAAATTGGTAAAGGGATTGAAAATCAAAATGCCTTTTTGGTTAGCCACATTTCTACAAAAAGAAGGATATATTGAATTGGAAGAAATAGGTGAATTTGATTTTCCTGGACTCTACAGGTTAGCTATAAAGGAAGGAGAAAATATTGATCTTCAGAAGATAAACAATTTCTTCTATATCATCATGAAACAAATGTTTGATGATTATGAGAAAAAGGGAAAAGCTGTTCCCTATCGTCAAAAAGAATCCCTTGAGATAAAACTTAGAGATTTAATGACAATGCGATTATCAAAAATCATCAAAATTGCAGGTAAAGGAAAAAATATCACAACTCAAATCAGGAACATGTCACCTGAAGAAAAATGGTTGTATGACTCGATTTCTGAATTTATCGAAAAATGGAAAAGTATGGTAAAGTCATCAAATGATAATGAGGATATTTAATTAATTAAGCAATATTTATATGTCCTATTTCGATATACTTTTTGTGCCAAAATATATTTTCGTTTGTGGAGCTCTAATTTCAGGTTTAGGTAAGGGGGTAGTAACTGCTTCTATAGGTCGTAATCTCCAACTCAGAGGAAAAAAAATAGATGTAATCAAGATAGATCCATATCTGAATATAGATGCAGGAACCATGAATCCTTACGAACATGGGGAGACTTTTGTTACTGCAGATGGTTATGAACTTGATCTTGATATGGGGACATATGAAAGATTTCTCAATCTTGAAATGAAAGGTGACCAAAATATTACCACAGGTCAAGTTTATCATCACGTTATTGAACGAGAGAGAAGGGGAGATTTCTTAGGGAAAACTGTTCAAGTAATTCCACATATAACAGATGAAATTAAAAGAAGAATAAAAGCTATTGCTGAAAGAGATTCTGATTTGGATTCACTCATAATAGAAGTAGGAGGAACAATAGGTGATATTGAAAGTCAGCCCTTTTTGGAAGCTATTAGACAACTACGTCGTGAAGTACCAAGAGATGATTTCCTTATAGTGTTAGTAACTTATATTTTGGAACCTCCAAATCTAAAAGAACAAAAAACTAAACCTACACAACATGCGGTTCGTGAAATGCAATCCTCAGGTTTAAGCCCTGATATTATTATTACAAGGGGTTCTCATGATTTAACTGACAGTGCTAAACAAAAAATTGTTATGTTCTGTGACGTTCCAGCAAATGCAGTATTTTCACTCCCAGATTTAGATACAGTTCTTGCAGCTCCAATCTACTTAGATAAACAAGGGTTTGGTTCTACTTTGAATCTTAAACTTAGATATGAAGATGTTGTTGCAGATTGGTCTGAAGATGAAAGATTAGTAAAGATTCATACTACTGCTGAAAAAACAGTAAAGATAGCTTTAACAGGCAAGTATGCAGAATTGGTAGATTCATATATTAGCGTAAAAGAAGCTTTGAATCATGCAGCAGCTCATAATAACGTGAAGGTAAGCATTAACTTCATTTCAACTGAAGAATATGAAGAGAACCCGGACAGAATAACAGAATTAACAAAATATGATGGTGTTCTTGTCCCAGGAGGATTTGGTTCTAGAGGAGTAAAGGGGAAAATAGCGGTTATCAAATATCTAAGAGAGAATAATGTTCCATTTTTGGGAATTTGTTATGGATTTCAGCTAGCTACAATAGAATACGCTAGAAATGTCTGTAACTTATCCGATGCAAATTCAACAGAAATTGATTCTGCAACAGCTCATCCTGTGATAGACATTCTTCCTGAACAAAGGCAAATTACTGATTTAGGAGGAACCATGAGACTAGGGAAACATAAAATACTTCTAGAAAAAGGATCAAAATTTGAGAAAATGTATGAAAACACAATCATCTATGAAAGACATAGACATAGATATGAAGTGAATCCTGAATATATAGAAACTCTTAGTAAAAATGGTCTTATTTTCTCTGGAAAATCTGAAGACGGTATTCGAATGGAAACAATTGAATTACCAAAACACCCGTGTTTTATAGCTGTACAGTTTCACCCAGAATTTCAATCCCGTCCCATTAAACCTTCACCACCATATTTTGAGTTTGTGAAAGCTGCTAAAGCTAGAATGTTAAATTGATTTAAAGTAAAACTATTGCTTCTTTTTAAATGGAAAAATGGATATTAGTAGTAGTGGTTAGATAAATGGCAGTTAAAAATACGATAGATGAAGCCATTGATGATATCTCAAAACGGATAAGAACCTATAATGAACATAGGAAGTTGTTTCAGGATCTCTTCAGACAAGTTAAGGATAAGCTCAATCCTTCAGAGTTTCCAGCAGCTTTTGATATCAAAACTTCAGATAATCTTTTCACATTGAAAGTTCCTAAAACAAATATAGATGGTTTAAAAATTGCAGGAATTGATGGAGGTGTCATCCACAGATCTTTAAATTATTTTGACATCGCATTAATACGAGCAGTGGGGGTGTTGTTTTATCACAGAAAAGATAACAAACCATTAGTAAGATATATCCCTGAAGAGCAACCTTTTCCAGATATTCTTACAAGTATTGAACCTTTATCACAGAATGAAATTGAAAGCCTTATTTCAATTTGGAGGATGCAGAAAGAGATAAAATGTGGAATTGATCTTCTTGAAGAAGATCATCCAGACATCATTATCCTTGATGGTTCTGTACTTCCTGTAATTGATCTTCGTCAAATTAGTCAAAGCGCGTTTCTAGTTAACCAATATAAAAAACTGAAGGCTCAATACAGAAGATTATACACTCTCTGTCAGAAAAATCGTACTGCTCTATGTGGAGTTGTTAAAGATTCTCGTTCAGCTATACTAACAAACAAATTATCTGCTATTTTACCACATCTAAGCAAATTACCAGAATTCAGCAAACTAGTTGAAATAGATTACAGACCTATTGTAAAACAATTAAGAGACACTGATCTGCTTTATCAAGTTCTAGATACTAATGAAAGAACCTTCGAGTTTCTGTTAACTAATTTCAATGATGATTCAGATAAGGATCTTCCAGATTTTAGTATTCATTGTTTCTACATGAAAACTGCAGAATTTGATACTCCTTTAAGAATTGAATTTCCTGTACTGTTTTCTACTCTGCATGAACAAGCACAAACTATTTCTTCTTTAGTTAATGCTGTTTCAAAATATAATCCAGAATATGGATTACCTAGTGTTATCATAGAAGCTGATGCTCGAGCAAGATTACAAGAAACAGATGCTGATATACTCGTAGATGAAATTGCTTCAAAAATAGGTTATACAAGCTTTTCTCTTCAGAAGAGGAGAAATAGACTTCCATTTAAAACAAGTGGTTAAAATGTCAAAAAAGAATATAGGTACTATTATTGTTGATGAAGATAACTCACCGAACCCAGAACAATTCAGCTTTGTTTTAACAAAAACAGAAGAAGAATTCCAATTACAAAAGGGGATGTATGTTGTTGTTCCAACAGAGAATGGAGAAGTTCTTGCAAGTATTACTGAACTTTTCAAAACTAATAGATATTTTTCTTCACCTTCTGCAGTAAGAGCATATGAAACTAGTGGTAAAACTCTAGCTTCAATATTCCCAGCAGATAGATGGGAGTATATTATTGCTAAAGCTAAACCTCTAGGAATCATAACTGAAATTGGTATCAAAAGATTGCTATTTCCTGTTTCTCCTGGAGAAAATGTATCAATACCAGACAATGATACTTTGATAAAATTTCTAGGATTAGAAAAAGATAATGGATTAAATATTGGAATGATAGAACAGCATGATCTTACTGTTAAATTGAATCTTACAAGGTTCCTCCAAAAACATGCAGCGATACTTGCTATTTCTGGTGCAGGCAAATCATATACAGTATCTGTTCTCCTTGAAGAGTTGCTTTCCAGGAAAGCTGATCAAGGCAGGGTAGCAATTGTTCTTTTCGACGTTCATGGAGAATATAAAGGATTTGGAGCTGAAAAATCACCATTTTTCAAAGATGTAAACATCTTTCCTGGAGGATTAATACAGTTTGCAACTTCATCAATGTCTGCAAGGCAATTTGCAATTTATGAGCCCCAGATAACAACTGCTCAATCTAGGGATTTATCCAAAGTTTTAACCCAGTTTTATCATGAAAAAGTTAAGCAAGGAGAAAATTACGTAATCGCAGATATAATTGATGAACTCGAGAAAAATGAACAAATGAATGTTAGAAGCAAAGAAGCATTGATTGGATGGCTTTACTCTCTTGAAAATACTCGTTTGTTTGGAGCAGCAGAAAATCCAGATCTAAAAAATATTTTGAAACCAGGAAAAATCACAATATTTGATTTGAGCGAATTTACAAGCATAAAATTGAAACAAATGATCGTTAGTTACATTTTATTCAGAATATTTGAAATGAGGAAGAAAAATGAAACACCACCTACAACCGTTATCTTAGAGGAGTCACATCAATTTTGCCCTGAAGCTCGACTAGATAGGGCTATTTCGAAATCTATTATTGAAACAATAGCTAGAGAAGGAAGAAAATTCTTTACATCCATAGTACTTGTAAGTCAAAGACCAGTAAAACTATCTACAACAGCTCTTAGTCAATGTAACACTCACGTCATAATGAGAATTCTCAATCCTTATGATTTGGACTATATAGGTCGATCATCTGAGGGAATTGACAGATCAACCATGAATTCAATAACTTCGTTAGGAGTAGGAGAAGCTATTATTGTAGGAAATGCAGTTAATCATCCAATATTTGTAAAAGTTCGAAAAAGAAAAACAACAACTATGGAAACTGAAACTTTAGAAGAATCAGCAAAGAACTTTGAAGCATGATTGTAGAAGCTTTGATAATAATTAAACGCAAGCTTTTTAAATTACAATCATCCCGTCGAGACAATATCAAATTAGGTTTGTGTAGATTATGAGTAGCATTCCCATTAACACACTTAGAAAGGTAATTGGCCAATATATAATTATTCGATTAAAAGATAACGTGAAATATAAAGGCAAACTACAAAGCTTTGACCAATATATGAACTGTCACTTAAGTGACGCAATTGAAATAATTGCAAACGAAGAAGTCGCAAGATATGGGAATATCTTTGTTAGAGGGAATAATATCCTATTAGTTCAATTAGCAGTGGATGAACTGTAATTTAATCATCTAACTCACCATTTTCATCTTCAAAGCGAGCTTGATCTGTCTTTCTTCTTTCACGAGAAAAAGTTTTGTCCTGCTCTGTAATTTCGCTTTTTCGTTCCTTTCTATATTCATCAATTAAATTGTCCAAAAAACTTTCTTTTTTCTTTGTTACGATAAGGTCAATTTCTTCCTTAGCTTCAGAAATTAACCTATTTAGGTCACCTTCTTTTATTATAGCAATTTCATCGATTCTAATAATCTCTATATCAGCCGGTTTAGCTATCGGTACTTGAGATTCAATAAGTTTCTTTCTTGCATTATACGAAAGGTGATCAACATCCCCAATTATAGCTTTAATTTTGTAAGAAAATAGTTTTTCAGCTGTTTGACCACCACCACCTGTTGTATCGAGTATAAGAACTATATCTCCAGGTCCTAACCCATAGTTCTCAGCAGTTCTTTCAATCTCGTCTTGAGTGAATTTTCTTATTACCTTAAGTGGAACCCATCCTTTATGACCTCTGAGCCAAACAACTCTCTTCAGTTCGTCAATCCTATCTGAATATCTCTCAATTTCATTTTCTAAAAGGTTGATTCTCTCTTTGGAATGTGAGATTTGATTCTCTAGAATAATATATGCCTTCTCTCTCTGAATCTTTTCAATATATTCTGATTTATCTTCATCTAACCTAAATTGTAGATTCTCAAGTTTCTCCTCTAAAACTTTGATTTCAGAATAAAATTCAGTATTTTTGCTCCTTTCCCAATCTAATTGCTCTTGAAGGGTATCAAATTCTTTCTTGAGTTCAACAACATCTAGTTCGGGTTTTTGTTTTAAGGTTGGTTTGACTATTTTTTCTTTAACAGTCTTAACACCGGTTAAGGATTGGTTAATTTCTTCGATTGCATCAGCAAGTGTTTTTCCCTTAACTAACAAATTTTTTATCTCATCTCTAAGAGATTTATCGTACACATCTCGATAATTTCTTTCAATTTTTTCGAATTCTGATCGAAATTTTGCATATCCTTTGTAAGCAGATGCAAGAGAATCTCTCTGGTGAGCATTTTTTACATTAACACCTTGTTGCATAGCAAGCTTTCTAGATATCTCGTTCTTCTCTGAAACTGTCATCACGCTTCTTGGTGTATAAAGTCTGGAGTTTAGAACAGCAGAAATTTTCTCAACATAAGCTGGATAAGGATAAACATCAACACAAATTAATGAAGGTTTACCATAATTGGTTATTTCACGAATTATCTGTCCTCTACTCGCTTCTCGATAACTACCAATTTTTAGTATTTTTCCATTCAAATCCATAATTGATAATCCAATTGTTAAACCGGGATCAATCCCAACAATCAATCTTCTCAAAGAGGATTTTGTTTGTACTTGTTGAGATAGAGGGATAAATTCTACTCTTTCTTTATTAACAGGATGAATATTAACTCGACAGAGTTCTCCCCTCTGTTTTTTTACAATCTTTGTAATCTCAGAGATTGGAGAGTACACACTAAATACAACTTTTTGAGCTCCAAATTTACTTTTAGTTACGTTTTTATCGAAATCAAATCTTCTCTCGATTAAATTACTTTCTATTTTCTTCGCTTCTTGGTTAATTGCTGTATCATACAGCCTACTATAGCGTTTTTGTGACCAACCTCCAGATCCTTTAGATCTTGATCTAGACACAATAATCTTTGTTTCATTCTCAAAAGGTTCAACAATGTAACCCAATTTTCTACTCGCTAAAATAGCACATGCTTCTGCTGCAACAAGTGGAAAAAGTTTCCCAGAAACATTCAAACCATGTTGTTTCATTAGCTTAGAGAGAGGAGTAAAACCATGAACAGGAGATCCTGTTATTTGAACTAGTTTTGTGTTAGGTTGAAGTTGAAGACATAAATGAGGAATTTGAGATGGGTTCTTTACTAATTCATAGATATTATCACTAGCAAGATAGAGAGCCTGAGAACTTCTGACTATACCTATCAATTTCTGTAAGTTAACCTTTTCATATTTCTGAATTATAATATCATTTACCGCATCATAAACGCAAACAGAGTATTTAGCTATCCTAGAAGGCGATGATTGAGGTAAGATATCAACACCAACACTAATGATTTCAGAATCAGAAATTTAAATCACCTTCATTTATTTCCTACAACATATTCTATAACAGTTTCTACTTCATCTGTAGTAATCCCCCATTTTTTCCCAAAATAGTCTAAAAGATGTGTAAAATCTCTTCTTAAAAGAAAAGTAGCTTCAGGATGATCTGTTTGAACAGCTTGGGGGAAATCAATAACTGTTATCTTTCCATTTTCTTCATCATACATAATATTGTATTCTGTTAAATCTGCATGTACTATGTTAAATGTCTGATAAAGAGTTTTTGCAAATTCTATTATTCTTTCAAGAGTTTTAATTGGTTTCTTAATATACTGCACATTTACAAGTTCTCTACCTTCAACAAAATCCATTGCAATGATGTGTCTATTATGTCCTTTAACATCAGGTATAGGTAGATTATTACCCTTTAAATCTTTTAGAATCTTGTATTCTCTTTTAGCTGCAATTTCAGCAACAGAGAACATTGAATAGTGAAATCTGTTTTCAAGAAAATCTCTTTTTCTCTTTATTTGTTGGAAACTAGCTCTACCTGTTCGATTGATTTTTATTATTATTTCATTTTCTTCAAAATCAATTGCATGGTAAATGTCGCTCTCTTTTCCTACTGCCCTAGTTTGCCCTACACCAAAAACTATTTTCTTATTGTAGAGTGTATTGAGTGCCAAAACATCAAATCCTGACAAAGTTAAGGAATAGCCAACAAAATGTCCTTTCCATCTGCGAGTCAATTTCATTTTATTCAATTTAGATAAGATTAGATCAACATCTTTAGCTCTATAACCTGAATAAGTGACAATTTTATCTACGGGAGCATACTCTCCTTTTCGAAGAAGCGTCTCAATCATATTCAAAACCCTGAAATCCATATTTGAGAGGTCTTTCAGCACTTTGGCTCCACGCAGTTTTATTGGCATCAATATGTAGTAAGAGTATGACTTAAAATTCTTTTCTTTCTTATGTTTAATTGAATGAGTAATAAGAAGTACGAAGTGAGGCATAAATACGATTCAACTGCAGAGCAATATGAGGATAGATACACTGCTATACAGAAACAGAAGTATTTCGAAATTTTCTCTGATATTGATATTGAAGAAAAGACAATTGTTTATGATGTGGGTGGAGGTACAGGATTACTTCTAAACTATCTAAAACAGGATAATATAACAATTATTGTAAATGATATATCATTAGAGATGCTGAAAGTTGGGAGAAATAAATATCCTCTAGGTTTTTTCGTTTGTGCAGATAGTGAATTTCTCCCTTTCCGAGAAGAGAGTGGAGATTTTGTTACTTGCATTTCAGTGGTGCAAAATTTAGTCAACCCACAAAAAACAATTGATGAGTGTTATGATATAGTAAGAAAGAAAGGTCATTTTGTCTTAACTGCTCTAAAGAAGTTATTTAACATCAAGATTTTAAAAAATAAGGTTAAAAAAAGTGGATTTAAAATAATAAAATCATGGAATCTCTCAATAGAAGATATAGCTTTGATAGCCAGAAAGGAATAGAAATTCTAAAGAATGTTTAAAATTATTTTATTCACTTTCGTTTTACAAACCTTGCGTACACCATGAGCACCCGGCTCATAACGTGAATCTAGTACTCCTGCTCTTTCAAGGTATTTGATCTGGGCTGAAGTATTTGCTTCAGTTTGTTTCATTTTCTTAGCTATGCTTGATATATCCATTTCTTTATCAAGAAGCAATTTTACAATGTTAAATCGTGTTGGAGACGATAAAGCTTTGGCCAGTGCGATTATTACTTTTTCTTCACTTAATTCAAGTGTTTCAGTCAATTGAAAACCACCCCTAATTTTCAATTTGTATTAAGTTAATGATTATTTAAATATAATGCTCGGTTAACAAAAAAGCAAGTAAAAGATTTATATATAAAGAATACTTTTTGCTTTAACATTAGTTTAATTTATTATAATTTTACTGAATTAATCAGATATTCAATCAATAATGAAAATTCAAGACAACGATAATCGTTAAATCTAAATACTTTTCCAATTTATTATAATTAAACTGGCTAGAAAAAGGTTTTAGGGATGAGTTCAGCTATAGATGAAAAAATTCTTGATATTGAGGACCAAATTTCGAGAACTAAAAAGAACAAGTCTACTGAACATCATCTTGGAGTTCTGAAATCTAAACTTGCAAAATTGCGTAGGAGGAAACTAGATGCACAATTTTCTAAGTCTGGTGGAGGTAGGCATGGTTTTGATGTTAAGAAAGCTGGTGATGGCTCTGCTGTTTTGATTGGATTTCCTTCAACAGGTAAATCCACACTCATTTCCAACATCACTAATAAAGAATCAAAAATCGGGCACTATGCATTTACAACAACTTCAGCTATTCCAGGAATAATGTTTCACAGGGGAACACAAATCCAAATAATAGACCTACCTGGTATTATAGAAGAAGCAAGTTCTGGTAAAGGGAGAGGTAAGGAAGTCCTAGCTGTTGCTCGAGGAGCTGATATGATTATAATCATAATGGATCCTCAAAAAGCTACTGATTACCATAAGAAAATTATTAGAGAATTGCACAATGTTGCTATTAGACCTGGAAAAACAAAACCCTATATTCGAATAAATAAGAAAGATAGAGGAGGGATTGCTCTCTCCACTTTGATTAAGCTTACACACATGTCTGAAAAAACATTCATGGGTATTTTAAGAGAGTATAAAATTATGAACGCAGCTGTAACTGTTCGCAGTGATCCAACAATTGATGAGTTAATAGATGTTTTAGAGGGTAATCGAGTTTATCCTAAGATTCTTAGTATTGTGAATAAAATTGACTTAATTTCGAAAAAACAAATAAGGAAAATCAAAGAAAAGTTTCCAGATGCCTTGATTATCAGTGCATTAACTGGTGAAAATCTCGAAATCCTCAAAGATGAAATAGTTGATCGCCTTGAATTGATACAGATTTATCTAAAGAAACAGGGACTAAAAACAGACTATGAAGAACCTCTGATTGTTAAACGAAATTCAACTATTAGAGATGTATGTAATAAAATACATAGAATTTTTGTATCAGAGTTCCGTTATGCAGTTGTTTCTGGTAAAAGTTCTAAACATCCAAATCAGCGAGTAGGTTTAGATCACGTTATTCAAGATGGAGATGTTATTACAATTATTATTAAAAAATTCTAATGAGTAAATCAATCCTTTTTGTATAAGATTTTTCCTCCAACAATAGTGTATAACACTTCAACATCATGAAATCCTTCTAGTTCAATCTCGTCTAAGTTGCGATTTAGAATAACAATATCCGCGAGCATGCCTTCCTTTATCATTCCTTTGATATTCTCTTCACCAGATACTACAGCTGGATAGTATGTGTAACATTTTATTGCTTCTTCCAGAGATAATCTTTGTTCTTCATTAGGATGAAATATTGCTCCTTTAATGCCATATATTGGACCCAAAGGCATACCATCACTCCCGAAAATAAGTAACATATTATTATCGAGAACCCAACGAAAAGGATTGTTAATCATGGTTTTTTCTCGCCCTAGTCTCTGTTCATACATACCATTGACATCAATCATCCCCCACCTCCAAACAAAGTTTGGTTGCATTGACATTACTAATCCATATTCTTTTGAACGCTTTGCATCTTCTTCTAATAGAAGTTCAGCATGTTCTATCCTATGCAAAGAATTTCTACATTCAATTGCATCTAAATTTCGTTCTATTGCTGAAATTAGTTTGGAAATAGCTTTATCACCAATTGCATGAGCAGCAATTTGAAGATCAGAATTGTGAACTTTTAAAATCATCTCATCTAATCTTTGGTCATCATATAGTGCAAAACCCTTCTCGTCTTCCATGTCAACATAATCATCAAACAAATAAGCTGTTCTAGAACTTATAGCTCCATCTGTCATCATTTTACATGCTCCAATTCTAAACCATTTATCACCAAATGTGCGATCAATTCCCAGTTTAGTTATCTCATCAATCATATCTTCGTACACAATACCATATACTCTAATCTTCAATTCATTTTTTTTAACAAAAAAATTGTAAGCAAGTAAATTCTCAAATGTTATATTATCATGTACAGAAGTTATTCCTAGACTTAAACATTCGTCCATTCCATAAACTAATGCTTTAATAAAATCCTCAGAAGTAGGTCGGATTTCTTTTTTATCAGAGAGGTCTATATCCCTTAATGTTCCGATTATCCTTCCTTCCGCATCAACATCAACACCTTTCTGATCTTTAGATAAACCTAAACGTGTGAAACCAAGGCTATTAACAACTTCAAAATGTCCAGATATATGCCGGAGTATAACAGGATTTTCAGGACTTATAGGGTCTAAATCAGCTGCTGTTAGATACCTTTGTTCTAACCAATTGCTCTGATCCCAAGATCTACCTAAAATCCACTCCCTTGGTTTCTTCTTCTTGATTTCATTTTTTACTAAATCTAATGTTTCATTCAGACTTTTAGTCTGACTTAAATCAAGATGTACTTTATTCATGCCATTCCATGCTATATGTGTATGAGCATCAATAAATCCTGGTAGCACTGTTTTATTTTCTACATCTAAAACCTTAGTTGATGGTCCAATAAGATGCTCCACTTCCTCATTTGAAGTGACTTTAAGAATAGTGTCCGAATAAATAGCTACAGCTTCCACTTTGGGATTTTCATCATTAAGTGTCCAAATATTTGCGTTCTTGATAATTAAATCTGCAAATAATTCCATACTCATGAGCTATAATTTGTCCTCATTTTTTTAATCTTGTTATTCATTAAATTGATTATCAAAAACAAGAAAACAATATATAGCTGTTTTTCTCATCTCACATGATTAGCGATGTCGAAAGTTGCAGTTGTTTATACCGATAATAGAGAAGAAGGAACTTATCAAGTAATAGACTTATTAGGAATCAACCCTGTTAAAGGAAAAAATGTTGTTCTAAAACCTAATTTTAACACAGCTGATCCTCCTCCAGCTTCTACATCTATGGTTGTTCTGAAATCAATAATCACCAAACTTTACGATATGAAAGCTAAAACTATTACTGTAGCTGAACGAAGTGGACCTGTTGACACACATGATTGCATGGAGCAAAAAGGTTTATTTGAATTAGCTGAAGAATTAAAATTCGAAGTAGTAAATTTAGCTGAAGTTCCATTAGAAGAGTATGTACACATTATTCCTAAAGATAGTCATTGGAAAAATGGCTTTTTGTTTGCAAAAATCTATCAAGAGGCCGAATGTATTGTTGAGACATGTTGCTTGAAAACACATCAATTTGGGGGGCATTTTACTTTTAGTTTAAAGAACGCTACTGGCTTAGTTCCAAGAAGGAATCTAGATGGAACCGCACACATGCGGGAATTACATAGTTCTCCACACACAAGAAAAACGATAGTAGAAATAAACACTGCTTTTACTCCAGACTTAATTATTTTGGATGGAGTATCTGCTTTTGTTGATGGTGGACCAGCTAGAGGTACTATGAAAGAGGCTAATGTAATATTAGCTTCCACAGATAGAGTAGCAATTGATGCTGTTGGAGTTGCAATCTTAAGAATATTAGGTACAACACCTGAAGTTTCTAGAGGCGACATTTTCCAACAAGAACAAATAGCGAGAGCTGTAGAACTAAAGCTTGGGATTCAGACAGCAGCTGAAATTGAACTTGTAGCTAACTCCAAAGAAGCAAATGAGCTAGCAGAAAAAATATATGCTGAGCTTCTGCAGAGAAAATGAATCTTTTATAGTTCATCTAGCTTGTAATCAAAATACCTATTAGACTGAGTTGATTTAATGCCTACCCTGGAAACTGAACTTTCCCCTCCTACTGATATCCAAATGAACATCAAAGCTCTTCTTAAAGCTCCTGAAACGAGGGAAGTAATAGCTTTTTTCACATCACAGTTTCTCAGTTTTGCAGTATTTATGTCAATAAGACAACTATTTCCACTTTACATTCAAGAAAGAGTTTCTTTTCAAATGATGAATTATGCATTCTTCATGTCGTTTGATAACTTCTTTCCCAATGAATTGAACGATTTTACATCAGGAATTGAAACAGAAGTATTAATTCGGTGGGGGATTATAGCTACAGCTTATACATTTGCGGGTTTAATTGGGAGAGTTCCAAGTGCTTGGCTTGTTGAAAAGTTTGGTCGTAAAATTTCTATTGTAACATCATATATTTTGCTGATTGGTTCAGTAGGTTCTCTAGCCTTAACAGATAACACTGCTCTTCTAGCATTGCTTTTTGTAATACTGAGACTTACGAATAATGTCTTTGGTTTATGCAGTAGATCCTTGTTGTCTGATTTGAAGTCTAAGTACAAAGGGTTGTATAACTCTCTTATCTCCAGTTTTGGAAGATTAGGAATACTAATAGCGGCAATAAGTTTAGGTTACGTTCTAGATTTCCTTCCAGGTTATGTTATGCTATTATCTGGGTTCATCATAGCAATTTTTGGTTTAGGAGTATTTCAACTTCTTTTTGTAGAGGGAAAAGCTGAAACGATTCATTTTGTCAGAAGAATAGATATTAAAAAAGGTGACAAAATAAAATTAGATTTCAAAATATTCAAATCTAAAACATTTATCTTTTTCACATTAAGTTTCATTATCTTTGGAGTAATCTCAGGTATAACAGATCCAGTAATCTCTCTTTATGGCAAGAATATACTTTTTCTGTCCGAAAGAACGATTGGAACTATTTTAGGTTTATCTCAGTTAAGTTTTGTCCTTATTTCACCGTTTGTAGGATGGATAATATCAAATAAACCAAAAACAAACAAATCACTACTTCTAAGCGCATCTGTCATCATTACTTTGAATTATTTACTTATATATTTAGTACCAAGCAATCCATATGTATATGCTGCAATATTGTTTATCAAAAACATTGGACACGCATTATTTTTTCCAGTAGTATTTACAATCCTAACTTACGAATTACCAAAAGCGCATTTCTCGGTAATCTATTCAATTATAACTACAGGTTTCTTCTTAGGTATTACAAGTACAACCTATTTGTCAACAGTTCTATACAATATATCTCCAATCTATCCTTGGTTATTTGCGTGGATTACTGGAATAATACTGATATTAACAGTAATTGTGTATTTCATTTTCAGGAAAGGCGAATTGAATAATTCTGTTAGATAGAAGGAGAACTCTCTATACATCTCATTTTGTTGAGCTTATATATTTCAGTTTATGTGAAGTAATGTGTCAATAGAGATTGAAAGTTTAAGTAAACAGTTTACAAAAAAGGGAAAAGAAATAAATGCTTTAGATAATATATCATTAAAAATCAAAGAAGGCTCATTTGTGGGGCTTCTAGGCCCAAACGGAGCTGGCAAAACTACACTTACAAAGATTCTTACAACTCTTCTTCTTCCTTCATGTGGAGAAGCTTATATTGACGGTATTTCAATTAAAGAGGATAAGAAAATCAGGCAAATTGTAGGAGCTGTTTTTGGAGAAACAGGGGGACGAAGTTTATATTATAGATTATCAGTTTTAGACAATTTGATGTTCTATGGCACTTTAAGCGGTTTAAGTAAACCAGTGGCAAAAAAAAGAATTCACTCTCTCTTGAATTATTTTGATCTTGAGGAGAAAAAGAATGCTCTAGTTATGAAACTTTCTACAGGTATGAAAGCAAAAGTTCTTCTCATTAGGTCCTTAGTTCCCTTCCCAAAAGTCTTATTGTTGGATGAACCAACTCTAGGATTTGATGCAGAAAGTTCTGAAAAAGCTAAAGATTTACTAAATGAATTTAATAGAGAATTTGGAACAACAATCCTCCTTACTAGTCACAATTTTCCAGAAATAGATGAACTAACTTCTAGATTGATTCTAATTGATTCTGGAAAAATCGTTCAAGACTGTGCGCCTTTGGTCTTCAAGCAGAAAGTTATTCAAGAATATATTCATCTGATCTTCTCATTACCTCCACTTCCATCTGATGGTTTCAAAATGTCTCAATTACCTACAGAGATTTTCAAAAAACTTGTTAGAGATTCTGCAGGAGCGGAGGTTACTTCGCTCAAGGAAAAAGATGGCTTAAATTTCGTTTATGAGGTAACAATTCAGCCAATTGATTATCCGCTTAATGAAACGATTTCTAGAATTACTGTTCTTATCTTACGGGCAAGTGGAGAAATCTACAAAATTGCTCCGTATATGCCTAGTCTCAAAGAATCGTTCTTAGCATTTCTAGCTATGAACAAAACAAATACTGTTACTGAACCAGAAGCAAGAGAAGAAATTTTCAATTTTCCAATTCAAGAGGAGGATGTTTAGAAATTACTTATCCTCTTGTTGATGTACTTAATTCATTTAATTATGCATCTAAGAAAAGCAACCCCTTTTCAAGAATTAGTATCATTTTCAAATCGAAAATAAAAATGGCATTGAGTTACAAAAGTAGTTATCTAATGACATTTTTCCTTAATCTTATTACAATCGTTATGTACTTCTTCTTTGGTAAAATGAACCCAGACATGACTGTGTTTGGAATCCCATCAACTTATTTAGAATTTTGTTTTCTAGGTCTAAGTCTACAAATGATCATAGGAACATCTTTAGCAACAGTTTGTGGAAGTATTCACAATGAAATAATTTCAGGAACTTGGTCTTATTTATTGTTTCAATTCAATTTCATTGAGTATTCAATAGGGAGTACTTTGGCTGGTGTTGTTCTTTCTTCACTTTCTGTTTTTGCAGCTTTATTCTTAGCTTTTTTATTCATGGGAAGTTTTTATGTTATTTCAATTCAAGAAGTGATGTTAGTAATCGTTCTATTCTTGTTAATTTTGATAGCTCATATGTCAATTTCAATGATTTTTGCTTCATTCACAATATTCTATCAAAAAAATAGTGGCTTAGTTCCTCTTCTTTATCAACTTACAAAAACATTCACAGGAATTGTTTTTCCAATTTCATTACTTAAGGGGTTTCCAATGATAGTATCGAGAGCTCTTCCTTTGACGTATGGACTTGAAGCTTTACATTCAGTAATATTAACGGAACAAACTAATTGGCAGCTAATTTTGACAAATAGTATGATATTATTAATTTCTTCAATAGTTATTGGAGTTTTTGCTATTTTCTTAACATCTAAAAGTATCGCTAATTCAAAAAAACACAATAAGGTAGATTGGTATTAATGTCAACAGATGAAGTCATCAAGGTAATTGAAAAATTCGAAAATTCTAATTTTTCCATATCTTTTTGGATGGGGTTTAAAGCAACTTTTTTCAGAAATATAAAGATAATTTGGCAGTATAAGTTTGCACTGCTTTTGGGTTTTGTTAATACTTTCGCTGTTGCTAGTTTATTCTTTTATATTGGAAACCTTGTTCCCAATCAAACCATAGCCCAAGATGGTTACATTGTGAGTAGTGTAACCTATATCTTTGCAGGCAGCATGTTAGTAGATATATCTACTCGCATACTTGTGAAATCAATGAACAGTTTCACAAGTGAGATGAAGCAAGGAACTTTCGAAACTTTAGCAACCCAACCTTTTGGTCTAAAGAAGTATTTTGTTTCTGAAATCACATTTGAAGTGCTGTACAGTCTAGTTTTTTCAGTAATTTATTATATACCAGTTCTCCTAATCTTTCCTATTTTCATGGGTCTCAATCTTAATTTTGTATCAGTGCTATCCTTTCTATTGGTTATAGTTTGCGTCATTTTCTTTTTCTTTTCCCTATCTCTATTGGCTGCAAATGTAACCATACTAATAAAGAGAGGAAGAGAGATTTCTATGATAATTATAGGTGTTATGCATCTTCTAAGTGGAAGTCTCTTTCCTCTCTCCCTCTTCCCTGAATGGCTGAGAATAATTGCATATTTCTCTCCGATGACGCTTGCTGTTCAATCATTTAGACTCTGTTTATTTGGACAAGGAACTCTTTTGAATGGTATAGTTTGGGGATCAGTTGTCATGTTATTACTTATGTCAATAATAATGTTAATTCTGTTTAATCTAACCTACAAAAAAATATATTCGAAAATCAGATACAAGGGGACAATGCATGAATACTAATGAATCTAAGATAGTTTTCTTCTTACAGCAAATGAAGGAAATCATTAATTGTGGCTTTAATGTTATCTGCTTGAGTAATTGCTCTACCAATAATTATAATGTCTGCTCCATTATTGAGAGCTCGAGCACTTGTTTCAAGATTTAACCCACCAGCAACAGCTATTTTACTTTCTGGAAATTTTGTTTTGATTAGCTTAATTTTATTCCAAGGATGATCTGTTTTTCCTTCTTGATCTATTCCTCTATGAAAAAGTACAACTTCTGGTTTTTTTGTTAAATTTTCAAGAATTGTAGATGGTGATTCAACATTCATACAATCTAATAAAATATCAACCCTTCTTTTTTCAGCTTCTTCAATTGATGAAACAAGTGTTTCATTTGGGGCTAATCCACTGATAGCTACAGCATTTGCTGAAGCTTCAGCTGCAATTTGAACCTCCAACCAGCCTACATCTAGAGTTTTCATGTCTGCAATAGTATATGATGCTGGATGAAATTCTCGTATAAATTTCACTATATCAATTCCGAATTTTTTGATCAGTGGTGTCCCTGCTTCTAAAAGAATTTTATCTGAGTCTGGAATTTTTGATAAGATTCTGTCCAATTTTGTCTTATCAACTAAGTCCAAAGCAATCTGCAGATAAGGAGGATTGTTGATTTTCATTTTACAAACTCACTAGCTTGGTTGGTACTGCTTCTTTCAGGATTTTTGGTTTAGCAATATCCTTGACAAAGTTGAGAATGTATACTTGGTTTCTTTTATCACCATGAATTAAAAATATCTCATTTGCGCCTGATTTCTCCATTACTGCTTTCAAACCATCTACTGAACTATGTCCAGAGTATGGAAATTTCATTACTTTTGCCTTTAAATTGATTTTCTTTGGTTGCCCATAACTTGTTTGAAGTGTTATGTTTTTGTTCCCATCATATATGTCTCTTCCAGTTGTCCCTTCTACTTGGTAGCCAGTAAATCCTAGGACATTATTAGGGTTGGTTCCACATAATTCCAAATAAGTATGAATAGGACCTCCTTCTAACATACCTGAAGTAGTAACAATGATTGAGCCCTCTTCATTCTTTGAGATGTATTTTCTAGAATTGTGTGTTCTATTTGAAATTGAGGGAACGGGAATAAAATTTTGTTTTTCGAAAGGTGAATAGAGACCAGCTTCTTTCAGCTGACTGAGAAAACGTTTGGATACCCACTTATCACTTAGAAAGTGTTCTGTAACCATATTCATATGGTTAATCATTCCATCAATATAAATAGGTACATCATTCAAATCGTCGTCTAAAGCTAATGTGATTAACGTTTCCTGAGACCTACCAACTGCAAAAGATGGTAAAAGCATTTTATTTTTTTCATCTGTTATTTGCTTAGCCATAAGACGAAGACCAACATCTATCTTTGATCTCTCAGGCACATAACGATCTCCATTAGTGGATTCTATTAATAGAACATCTATTTTCTCATCTGGTAAATCATATCCATCAAACATAGGAGTTATTCTATCATTTATGTCAGCAGTATAGAGAATCAATGTCCCTTCCCAATCGATAAGTATTTGAGCTGCTCCTAGAACATGCCCAGCATTAATCAAACGTGCAGTAATTCCATCTGCTACTTTGAATGGTTTTTCATATTCTGTAGTTTTTATTCTTCGAAATACTTTATCCAAATCAGACTCTGACCAATGTCTTCTTCCTTCAATTTTTAGATGATCTAGCCAGAGTTTGTAAACTATTTCCTTGGTTGGATGAGTCATATAGTAATTTCCTTTAAAACCATGTTTAGATAAAGCGGGCATATACCCAGAATGATCTATATGTGCATGACTTAGAAGAACTGAATCAACTTTGTGTGCTATATTATCTACTCCTTTTGGAGCGATAGACATTTGTTTAGGAACTAATTGTAGACCACAGTCTAGAAGTATATTATGATCTCTATCGTGTAGAAGAAAACTGCTTCTTCCCACAAAGTCTGTAGCACCGTAAGCTGTTATATTTATATCGTTCATTATTTACGCCTTGTAATTTTGAGTACTAAAAATAAAGTAATTTACCCAAAGGTTATTTCATTATTCTCTTCTTCAATTATGGCGTAACTTCATAATAACTAAAAACTTTTTGATGTACTTAATTGAATATTTTTTTATATAAGGATGGGTAGATTCATCTTGATACTAATGGTACCTGATAAAAAAAATGGTAAACAAAAGAAGCAAAAAGAAGAAAAAAAGGACCTTCGCTCAGATATTTCAGATGCCTACAAATCATTTGATGCAGGGTTAAAGGATGCTCAAAGGCAAGATGAAGACAGAAGGAAAGAAGTCTTTGAAGAAGGAATAGAGAGGATTGAAAAGAAATCAGAAAAAGATCTTATAGCTTCTAAAATGCTAGTTGGTAAGGTACTTGAACTTCGTAAAAGAGCAGGGATGGCAGAAACAATAGGAACTGCAGGCAAAGTAAAAACTCCAATGTTGTTTGGTAAAGATGAATTCAAACAAAAACTTGTTCAAGAAATAATGGTTATAGGAACTGAAGAACTAGAAGATATTGGTAGTGCAATTACAGTTGTAAACCTCATAGATTACTTCAGGGAAACAAGACCAAACTGGAAGGTAGGAACAGGAGAAATTTTAGAAGTTATACGCAAATTGGAAGAGAAAGAAGTAATTCCACCAAAAGTAGATCTTGGAGAAGAAGAGGTTTTGATAAGATTCAAACCAATCGAAATGTCAAATGATATACAAGAGATATTAATGCTAGCTACAGGATTACCAGCATTATCAGTTGACAAGGTTGCAAGTCATTTAGGATGGTCAATGGAAAGAGCTCAAAGCACGATGACATTGATGATGAAGATGGATTTAGCAATACTGGAAGAAGAATCTGGGGATTACTACTTCCCTGGCATTGCTAAAATGTAATATGCAAATATGTCTTAATACTCCCAAAAAACAAGGTTTTAGTGGTTCTTGTCGCCTTTTGCGAAGAGTTTATAAAGTTTAAAAGGAAGGTATATTGGTGAATCCCTACACTCATTTTGCAGGGATTCACCCTCCCTCCCTCAAAAGTTAATTAGTTAGTTGTTTAATTAATTAAAAGCCATTTATCAAAATCCCATTCATTTCATTCTGTACCAATGCTTTGTCCCTTTATTGCTTTTTTCTTCATCCATTTCTGCTAGAACTTTGACTGCATAATTTGCAGCTGCTATTGCTTCTTTTTCTCCTTTTGCTCCAAATTCATTAGTAACTCTGTTTGCATAAACGGCACAAATAGCCCCAGTTCTAGCTCCATAGATTTGACCTAGTGTAAATATATGTGACGCTTCCATTTCGAGATTCATTACCCCCATCTTTTGGAGATCCGGGACAATTTTATCTGTTTTTGATATCTTATAACCTTTATATCCTGGTCTTCCTTGACCTAGATAAAAACTGGAAGATGAGGCAGCTATTCCTAAATGATAAGTAAATCCTAGAACTTCACATGCTTCTATAAGCGCTAGAACAACTTCATAGTGAGCTGAAGCTGGGTAATCTGCTGGCACATAATATTTGCTAGATCCCTCCATCTTGACTGCAGCTGTGTTAATTATTAGATCTCCCAATTCTAATCTTGGTTGAATAGCACCTGTAGAACCTACTCTTATGAATGTATCACATCCAATATTGAGCAATTCAGTAATTGCTATTTCACAAGCGGGTGTTCCAATACCTGTAGATGTAACGCTAATCGGAACTCCATGAACTTTACCTGTATAGGAATAGTATTGTCTATGAGCTGCAATTTCTTTAAATTCCTCCCATGTTTCAGCTATTCTTCTCGCTCTCTCAGGATCTCCTGGAAGAAGTACAGGCCCTTTCAAATCTCCAGGTTTGCATTCAATATGATATTGTTTTCCCTCTTCGAAGACAGGTTTATCTGCTTCTATCTTAGTTTTTTCTTTATCCATAATTCTCAATAAGCAGATTAGAATAAAAGTTTTTCATATTTTCTCTAGTTTAACATCTAAAGTAGTTCTTTTGCTCTGTCAAAAGATATTTTTTCTTCTTTCATCATTTTTTGAGCAATTCTTTCAATATTTTCACCTTTTGCTCCAGCAGTAATTGCTATATTTCTTGCATGCAAGTTCATATGACCTTTTTGAATTCCTTCTGAACACAACGCCCTAAGTGCTGCCAGATTTTGAGCTAAACCTACTGCGCCTAATACTTCTGCAAATTCCTTCGCACTACTGATCCCCATTATTTTGAAAGAAAGTTTGTAAATTGGATTAACATTCATTGCACCACCAAGAATTCCTACAAAAGTTGGTACTTCAAGATAACCTACTAAATCACCATCTTTATTCTTCTCAAATCTAGACAATGATCTGTATCTTCCTTCTTTTACTGCAAAGGCATGAGCTCCTGCTTCTACAGCTCTTGAATCATTACCTGTAGCTAGTAAAACAGCTGTTATTCCATTCATAATACCTTTATTATGAGTTGTACATCTGTAAATATCATGGTCTGCAAAATCATGTGCTAAAAGAATTTTATCAACAATATCTTCTCCACCCAAATCTTCCTTATCAAAAACAGCTGTAACTTTAACTAATCTTCGAACTGCATAATTAGAGATTATTTTAAGTAAAACTTTACCAGAAGATAAGTTTTCAATCTCAGATTTGATTTTCTCTAACATTGTATTAACTGCATTTGCGCCCATAGCATCTTTTACGTCTACAATCAAATGAATGATCATGTATTTCTCAAGCTTTCCATCTACTTCCCGAATCTCAATATCTTTGGCTCCACCTCCTAGATCTACTAATATCTCATTTGTTGAATTAGCAAGTTCTAGTAAGTTATCTTTATTACTAAGAATGTTTGAAGAAGCTGTTTTGAAATCATCTACACCTAATATTTGGATTTGTCCAATGGCTATCGAACCTGAATATTCTACTCTAAATCCTCCCTTCTTTCTAGCTATTTTTGCTGCGTGACTTGCAGCTGCTACAACAGAAGACTCTTCCATTGCCATTGGGACAAGATGATCTCTTTCATTGACTGTGAAATTGGTTGCAATGCCTAATGGCAAAACAACTCTACCAATCACATTCTCAATCATGTAACTAAGAGTTTCATCCTTTATACCTTGTCCTTTTAGAAGAGCAATTTCTTCACTAGATAATTTGCATAAATCTACAATCTTATTTCGTTTTTCTTCTAGTGAGAGATTGTGAAAATTCGGTATTCGAGAACTAAATGGCATGATAAGCTTTTCAGCTACTAAGTTAATATCTTTTTCCCAAATCTCTAGTGTTTGATGCTATTCGAATTAACTAAGTAATAGGGATAGAGGTTAATGGTACAGATACAAAAACCGCTCCATATAATAGAGAAACACTTGATTATAGTACCCAGAGAAGTAAAGATCATTTGCGTGACCAGCAAATGGAAATATTAATACTGCACAATCGCTTCTTCCCAAATCACTATATGTTTTCTGAAACCTTAAAGATTCTCTGATTAAGTTATCTTTAGCTCCTTGGAATATTAAACTTGGAGGCGAGTCAGATACTACTAAAAGATTTGGATCAGCCCATTCTGCTTTACTACCAAAGGCAAAATCTGCAGTGATATTGTTTGCAGGATAATAAGGAATCAATCCTTTTATTGTCATTGCATTGGAAAAAGTACTAGTATAATTTCCAGAATCTATGCTTAAAGCCACAGCACCGGCAAGTTGACCTCCTGCTGAACCTCCTGAAAAGAAAACTGAATTAAGATTAGACCCATATTCAGAAGAATGAGTTTCTAAGAACAGAGTAAAATTACCAATATGTCGCATCATATCATCCAGTGTAAAATTACCAAAAACATATTCAGGACCTACTGAAAATCCTCCCATCAGATTAGACACGTTATTTAATCCATACTGAATATCAAACACACAATATCCTTGAGCAGCCAGATATCTATTCATCATTCTTATGTTCATTAAATTCTTATCACCAAGAACCCAACCACCACCATGTATTCTAATAATCGTTGAATTTTCACCAGGCAATCCAACACCACTATTAGGGGGTAAATATGCATCAAAGAAGAGTTGAATATTCTGATCTACAGAATAATTACTAGTGCTTCCATCAAAATACATTATATCCGGAATAATGACACAAGAAGGATTTCCACTACCTAGAAAATACCCAGTTAGTTGAAATGGATTTTTCAAAAAGAAATCCTTGAAACCAGACGAATCGATTGTAGTTTCCCAACTTCCTCCAAAATATGGATTATATGCTTCTGAGAAATCAATATACGCTGCAGCACTGAATGATGGAGTTGAAAATAATGGAATAAAACATAATATTGCTATTGTAAATCCTAAAAATGAAATAGATATCAGTTTAGTTTTAAAAAATTTTGTAAACCTTCGAATTGTATATAATATTAGAAATGTTGAAGCTACACATCCTAGACCAAAAAAAAGACCAGTTTGAGCAGCAAAAACACCTAACCCGAAACCGAAAAACCTTAACAAATTTGGGTTAATTATTGTTATAACTATTAAAACGCCTATTGAGAGAGAAATTATACTGATTAGCACTATAATTGTTCTAAGAATTAGTAAAATTATATTCTTCAACGATTTTTTCTCTGAAGTAATTTTCTCTGAATAATCTAACGTTTCTTTATTCAACTTAAGAAGGAAGAATGTAATTAAAATTGAAGGATAAATTAAGGTCCCCAAATAGCTACCAACAACAATAATTCCAAATGCAACATTTGCACTAGGATTAGGTCCATATCCAATAAAGTTAACAAAGAAAATGAGGAGATAAGCAACAGCTATAAAGCAATAGTATCCATAAGAAGCGATTCTAAACCCTTTTACAAGTTTCATTTCGGGATTAATTTTCTTACCCACATAAAGAATAATAGAGCTGTCAAAGAGAATAGTTAAGATATAGACGATTCCTGCAAAATTCCAAAAATGTGAATTATTTGGATAAGCAAAATAAATAATACCTGTTACTAAACAAAAGAAATTCAGGAACAATGCAGCAAGCTTTGAATACAAAGGTAGCCTCTTCATTGAAGAGTGTCTCTTTCTGTCAGTATATATATTTTCCTTGAATCATTGGCTTTCTTAAGAAAGAGTAGATAAAAGGAAATCTACAAAAGAACTTAGAGTTCTTCTAAAACTTGTATTTTTTGATCTTTGAATTGTCTCATAATGCGTGTAACATAACCAGCTATCAGGTTTCGCATCTTCTTAGACATTGTGGTACAAACTTCTTCAACTACATGTTTGTTGTTTTCAAACTCTGTATTGAGTTGATCATGAAAATCTCTCACAATTTGTTTGGATAACCGTTTTACTTGGCTTGTTCGAATATTACCCATTTAATCACTATCTGGTGCATCTAACAGCTTATTTTAAACCTTACTATGAGTCAGATTTTACACAAAGCTAAAAGTAGAATTGCTCACTTGCATAAACTTCTATACCATTTGGAGTTATAGCAAATGGTCTTTCAGACATTTCGTGTTTCAAACCACGCATTTTACGGATATTCATACTGCGTATAGCAACATTATTTCTATATTCATAATTCAGGACGATGACTCCTTGACTCATGAATTCTTCAACACCGAATCGACTAACTACTCCACCCCTCATTTCACTAGTTAAGATTGTTGTACATTCTAAAGAAGACATAACTGCACTGAGTTTGAGAATTTGTTTCCTGATTTGTTGTTCATTTGACATAGATAAAGCTAAAGCTGTTATACTATCAATGACAACTCTTTCAGCTGAAGTTTTATCAATTATTTCTACTAACTGTGTAATAAGTTCGTCAACATCTACAGGTGTTTGATATTTCTCTTCAGAACTGACACCAGCTCTAGGGCTAAAACCATCAATTATTACAAGTAAATTATCCTTTTCAATATCATTTAGGTTCCAACCAAAATTCAAAGTTTCTTCTCGTACATGCTCGGGATGTTCATCAAATGAAACAAAAATTCCACTTTCTCCACCTGATACGATACCATGATAAAGAAATTGCATACCAAATGTGGATTTTCCTGCTCCAGCAGGACCTGCAACTAGAATAGTTCTACCTTTAGGTAGTCCTCCTCCAAGAATTCCATCTAACCCAATTATCCCTGTTTCAACTACTTCCATATGTTCTCTTCTGCATTAACTATAAAAAGAATTTCGGAAGTATTAGTGTCAATTCACTCATCAGCAATGGTTGTTAACTCCCATCCTCCAGGAGATCTGCACAAAATTGTTGGCTGGGAAACATGATCTATATGCAAAATCAACTCTACATCATGTTGTTTTCGAAAATGAGCTGAAGCAGGTACAATTTTGAATTTACCATCAATAAGATGAATAGTATTACCAAGAGTTGCATTTCGAATTAATTCTTGATTCTCATCTATAATACCAATTCTAGCCATCATTCCCCAGTTCATCACTTTAATTAACGGCTTGATTTTGTTTTTCTCTTTCATGTAAGAGATTCCTACACAATAAAGAGGAGATTTCAGATCGATTGCTAGTGCAGAAAGAGGTTGATATGAAGATGAAGTGAAGTTCTCTAAATCTTTGGGTTTACTAGTAACCTGTAAGCTGACTTGATAACTAGATTTAATCTCTGGAAATTTCTTAATCAGAATTTCATACAGATTTTGAATAACTGATTTAGCAAGATGAAATCCAGAGAAATATAACCAACCTAGATATTCTAAGCTAGCAATACATAATCCTCTATTCTTGGAATTAAGAGAAAGGTAAAAAGTTTGTTCAAACATTAATGCAGCTTTCTGTAAATCTTCTAACTGCATAAATTTAAACCCAAGTTGATTGATAAATTCAATGTTATCATAATCATAATCTTTCGCTGTTTCTACAGCTTTCTCTCCTCCTAGAATAACAGTTAGCAAGATTAGTGCCCTTATAACATTGACAACATCAGCTCTCTGATATTCGTTACACTCATCCTCAAAAGCTGGAGTGAAGTAGGAATTCAACCTCTGAAATTGTCCTGATAAAAGCAAAATAATCATCCTCAAGAAATGAACATCAATGCCATATTTTTCGTTTGCTTCTGTGTTTTGTAACAATATCATGATCAATTTATCCATGTAGACTCTCGCAAGATCAACTTTCTTATTTTCAACTAAACTAATGCAAGACAAATAATGTAGTCGACCTAGAAGTTGAAGAGCTTCGTTATAGATTATGTGATCTTCTATTTTATCAATAGCAAGTTTCCAATCCACTAAATAGTCAGTTATTTCTCGAATTCTAGCTAACAATTCAGCTTCTAATTCCATATATTTACCTGAGTTAAAATCATCTTCTAAGCGCTGTAAATCACTTTGAACTTCAGTAAGGAGTTCCTTTAATTGTAAGGATTCAATTGAAAAGCCATCTGTTTCAGGTAAATCACTTTGAGATAACTGTGTCATTTTTTCTTCATATTCAGTTCGTATAACAGATATAGCAGAATCAATTATCTTTCTAATTCGTTTTACTGGATCATATCTGTTTGTACTCTCAATTGAATATCGAATTTCTGCTGTCATTAACTTATTTTCCAGTTCTTTAAGAAATGAATTCAAAGTAGGGTCTTTGTTCTCTTCGATAATAAATTTGGTGAATGCGCTGTTTGTAAGTGTTGGAATTTCAATCAATTCAGCTGTTTCTAGAAGCTTTAAATCACTACTCACAACCGTTGCGCCTAATTTATCAGCTAAGTAAATAACAGACAAATCTGGTTTTTGTGGAAGACTTGTTGTATGCTTATGCACTTTGTGAAGGAACTTTTGAAATTCCGAATGATCTACATCCACTATATTTACATGAGGTGTAATTTCCCTTTGAAGAAAAAACCTCATTTCATTCTTAATATAGGATGTCATATGAATTTCAAATTTGAGAGCTTTGGAAGCTTTAGCAAATTTGGAGAAAGTATTGGGTAAAGTTTGAAACCCACTAATATAGAAATTTGTATCGATAACAAAATCTGGCATCAATATTATTAAGAATAAGACATATTTTTACTTTTTGTAATAAAAGAAATTTATTGCAGCTTCAAATAGAGTTCTTCTAAACCTTCTTTTAAAGAAATAACTGGATTATAGTTCAGTACTCTCTTTGCACAGTCAATTGAGGAGTAACTATGGTTGATATCCCCTAGTCTTGCATCTGTGTATTGAGGGATTAAATCTTTCCCACTGATTTCAATAATTAATTTAGCCAAATCATTTATTGTAGTTGGCTTACCTGAGCCAATATTAAAAACTGTAACATCTCCTTTGACATCTTCAAGAACTAGTTTGATGGCTTTGGCTGCATCCTTAACATGCACAAAATCTCTTGATTGGTCTCCTTTTCCTTGAATAACAGGTGGTTTTCCATGTTTTACTTGTTTAATGAATTTGTAGATTACACCAGCATATGGATCATCTTCAGCTTGAATTGGGCTGTACAAATTGAATGGAATAACTATAGCGGTATTCAGGTCATATAGTTCTGAAAAAAGCTTGACATATTTCTCCGCAACTGACTTGCTCAGACCATACGGAGAAAGTGGATTTCTAGGATGGTCTTCAGTAATTGGAAGGAATTCTGGATGCCCAAAGGTTGCCGCAGAGCTGATATAAACGAATTTCTGAACCTTCTGCTTTAAAGCATGTTCTAGAACATTTAAAGTTCCCATTACATTGATTTCCGCATCAAAAAGTGGAGATTGAGTAGATTTCTCAATACTAATCTGTGCGGCTAGATGAATTACAAACTCAATCTCAGGAAGTTGTGAAAAAACCGCTCTATCTATGATGTCACCTTCAATAAAAATTACATCTTCTGGAGGTTCAAATTTGGATGATGATTTATTATCTAATATGCAGAGATTATATTGACTCTTTAATTCTTCATAAAGGTAATAACCAATTTGTCCTAATCCTCCTGTAATAAGGATGGTTTTTCTCTCTGATGACATATGAACATATATAGAGTAAAACTTTTTAAAAGCATAACGTTCCTTTGCTCAATTAGTTCAAATGAATTTTCGTGTTTGAAGAAAAGGGTGAACTCATGTCGAAAAAAGTCAAAGTAGCAATTGCTGGTCTTGGTAACTGTGCATCAGCTCTAGTACAAGGTTTAGAATATTACCAAAACGCTGATGAGAACGATTTTGTACCTGGAGTTATGCATGTTAAATTTGGTGAGTATCATATTTCAGATGTTGAAGTAGTAGCTGCTTTTGAAGTTAATACTAAGAAGATTGGTAAAGATATTTCTGAAGCTATTTGGCAAAGTCCAAATTGTTGTAATAAGTTTTCAGATGTCCCTCATAAAGGAATAACTGTCTTACCAGGACCTATTCATGATGGTGTTGCACCACATATGATAGAACCATTTCATTGTTATGACTCTTCAGAAGTACAGCCAATAAATATTGCAGACACTTTAAAGGAGTCAAATGCTGATGTTTTAATTAACTTCCTTCCCGTAGGAAGTGAAGAAGCATCAAAAGTATATGCACAAGCTGCATTAGATGCTAATGTTGCTTTTGCAAATGGGATTCCAGCGTTTTTGGCTTCGAAGCCTGAATGGGCTCAAAAGTTCAAGGATAAAAATATTCCAATTGCAGGAGATGATATAAAATCTCAGCTTGGAGCAACAATTTTGCATCGTGTTCTTGTATCACTAGCTCATGACAGAGGAATTAAGCTGGATGAAACCTTCCAATTGAATATTGGTGGAAACACTGATTTTGAGAATATGAAAAAGGAATATAGATTGACTACAAAGAGAATATCAAAAACTGAAGCAGTCACAAGTATGTTACCATATGAAGTTCCTACTAGAATTGGTCCATCTGACTATGTTCCATTTCTAGATGATGAAAAAATCTGCTATCTTTGGTTGAAGGGTAAGAATTTTGGAGAACAACCAATAACTGCTCAATTAAAGCTTAGTGTGCAAGATTCACCAAATAGTGCTGGTGTTATGATCGATGTAGTAAGATCTCTGAAAATTGCCTTAGACAGAAATATAGGTGGACCTCTAATAGGTGTATCAAGCTATTTCTTTAAACATCCACCAGAACAAATCAAAGATTCTGAAGCTAAAGAACTCGTTGAAAAATTCATAAGAGGAGAAATTACTAACTGAGGTGTTAATGGTGAAAAGTGACATTATAAAAGTAGCAATTGCTGGTATCGGGAATATCGCTTCAGGTTTACTTCAAGGTATTAATTATCTTAATATCTTCGAGGATAAAAAGGAAAAACTTCTTTATCCGAAAATCAGTAGTTATGAAGCTAAAAATATTCGAATTGTTGCAGCCTTTGATGTTGATGCTGATAAGGTTGGAAAAGACTTAGAAAAGGCTATATTTGCACCAATCAATAGTACTCCCCAATTTGTGAATGTTGAAAAGACTAATGTTGAAGTTCACAAAGGACCTGTGAAGGATGGCCTTTCAAAACATCTGCTCGAAGTAATAGTAGTAGCAGAAGGTCCAGAAGCAAATGTTGCTGAAATATTAAAGGATTCAGGAGCCGAGATTCTTATTTGTGCTCTTCCTTCAGGCGCAGAAAGTGCCGTTGAGACTTATGCTCAAGCAGCTCTTGATGCAGAAGTAGCATTCATAAATTGTACACCAACTAGTATTGCTAACGACCCTGAATGGGCAAGAAAATTCAAGAAAGCGAATGTATGTGTATTAGGTGATGATTTACAATCTTTAGCAGGTGGAACTGTCCTTCATAAAGGATTTCTAGATGTTCTAAGGGAACAAGGAGTTATCATAAAAGATACTTACCAACTAGATGTTGCCGGAGGGCTTGAAACACTGAATACACTTGATGATGATAGAAAACAATACAAACGTGAAGTAAAGGAAAGAGCTATTAAACAATCTTTTGGCAATGATATAAATCTTGCAAGTGGGACATCAGACTATTTAGAATTCTTAGGAAATAGACGAGTGGGTCATTTCTGGATACGAGGGGAAGGATTCATGGAGATGCCAGTTAAAATAGATATTAGGTTAGAAACATTAGATGGTCCTAACGGAGCGGGAACCCTAGTAGATGTAATTAGAGCAACAAAAGTAGCTATTAATCGTGCAGGAAGTGGTCCGATAAGTTCAATCTGTGCTTATGGGTTCAAGGCTCCTCCTGTTACAACAGATAGATATACAGCACATATTTGGTTTAGTGAATATATACAAGGAATTAGAAGTGACTAATTCTTACTTCTTTTTTATATCTGTAAAAGATTTGTTATTTGGATTAATTTATCTCTTGAAGGACTTTTGGAAAACATATTTAGAATCGCAATTGCTTCACTAATATACTGAGATATCTGATTCTTTACTATTTCAAGAGCTCCAGAATTTACAAGTATTGATTTAATTTTTTCAATTGGAAAGTCTTTCTTATCAATATAATAATCATCTAAAATTTCCTTTTCACTAGGAGAGACCAGATCCATTGCTTCTAAAACTATATAGGTTTGAATACGGTTCGAAATATCTGTCCAAACACCTGATTTCCCCAAATCATTCTGCTCAGAAGTCAAAGAGAAATAATCATCTTTTAATTGAAATGCCCTTCCAAATAATTTACCAAAGAGCTTCATAGATTCTCTATCTTCTTTTGAGCTATTTCCCAGAAGAACGCCTATAACAGAGGCTGCTTCAAATAAACTTGAAGTTTTTCTATCAATTAGCTGAAGCGCCTCCTCTTGAGTCATCTTATTCTTTCCAGACCGGAATTTTTGCTCTAAAAATAATGATGTTGATAGTGTATGAATTGCTTTAATTAACTCATCAACTATTTCAATAACGTTAGTTTTGGAAGCTAAGCTTAATGCTAAACTACTTAGGGAATAAGAAATTGAAAGCGCAGCGAAAGTGGAATACTTCAAGTAGAAAGATTTTTCTTTTCTTCGATAAATATCTTTATCGAAAATATCATCAATTATCAATGATGCATTATGAATAACTTCTAGAGAACAAGCTGCAGCTAAACTTGTATCATTACGCTGCTCATTTGATATCATCTCAAATGAAAGAAGGCAGATTAAGGGCCTAATTCTTTTACCACCATTCTGAAGGATATGATCAATTAAATCGTTGATTTCGTCATCATAAGGACTATGATTTCTTAAATCAGATAAGTAAGAATTTATTTGATCTACCTCAAGTGGAAGATTTAGCTTATTAGAAGTCACTCTAATCAAGTTGATTCGCATATCTATATTCAAAAACTTATTGCATTGTCGAAATAACTAAACTAAATTTATTCCAATCAAACTGCAGAAAATTAAGAATTGTTTCATAAAAATCATCACCGCAACTATAAGAATTAGAGAAATAAAAGAGCCTATAAACGCTGCTGGTTCTGGTGAAGAAAACTCTTGACTTCTCTGAACTGGAATAAAGAAGATTGATCTTAACAACCTAATAAGATAGACTAATGAAAAAACCACACCTAAAAGAAGAATCACAGCTGTAACATACATTCTTGGCGAGAAGAAATCAGGAAAAACAATTTTCTGAGAGACGAGAAGTATTGATGAAGGTGCAGCAAACATCACTAGGACATTAAGTACCATTATAAAGAATTGAGAAATAGAATATCTTCCAACTTCTCTTAAAATTTGTATTTCGTCTGATTTGAAACCCTTTGAAATTACACCTATTGATGAGATAGAAAATGTTAACGAAAGAATAAATGCCAGTACACCGTAAAATGCAGTTTTTAGAGTTAGATTTATCAATTCTTCTGTTAGGATCGGAGAAAATAAATCAGATAAAATCAGAAGTATTATTCCCACAAATATGATACTTATATAGTGTACTAATTTCTGCAATCTTTTTACCGTTATGGAAGCTAAGACTCCCCAAAGAACATAGATAGCACCACAAACAGTGAATAACCAAACTAAAACTATTGAAAATGATGATTCAGCAATTGTTAAAGTATATTTGATTAAGAAAGCTAAGGTCAAACCTTTCTGAACGGAAAGCATTATTTGTGTGATTGCATTAAATTTCTCATTTTCCGATTCAAAAAAGATAAAGTGAAAAGGAGGACCCCCAACTAGAACCAATAATCCAGATAGAATGAATATCTCGCTTATTAACTCCCAGAGACGTAAAGTGGTGTTTTCTATTGACAATATAAAGGAATTTCCTGAGAGAGAATGAGCTGCAAAACCAATAAACAACAAAGATAGAGCTAAGCTACTTAAAGTTAGATAGTTTCCGATGAAGGATTCCTTTTTATTGGGCATTGTTGTTGTGAAGTTTCTTATAAAGAAATTCATTCCAGTAAAAACTAATACAAAACCAAAGAAAATGAACACCAGTGAATTTGCAGCAGTTATGAATATGATACTAGATTCTATTAAAAGCAAAGAGACAAAAAGCATATAGCTTTTCCTAAATTTCAACTCTATTTCAACAATAGATAAGAAAATCCCAATAATGATAGCAAATGAAACTGCATAAAATAGTCCCGAAGTAAAAGCTGTTATGGTCAAATTAAAAGCAATTACATAATTACTATCTAAGGGGGTGTATAAGTAGCTATACACAATAACAGCAATAATACTTGAAAGAAGTGCAATGTAACCATAAACAATTCTCATCCTTGTCATAAGAAATGGAAATTTTCTGATAATCTTGGAAGAGAATGACCCTAAACTGATAATTAAGATGATTCCTAGTAGAAGAATTTCAAGAGGTAGGAAATCGTATAAGAATGAGAGAGGATAACTCATCAGATTATACCTCCAGCATAAAGAGCAATTGTAATAACAAACATTATCCCAAGTCCTAGGATTATGTAAAGTAGCTGTGTTTTTAGTTTAGCACTTTCCAAGCTTTGAATAAATTGAGAGCTTCTCTTAAAGAAATTTACAGTTCGTGGAACTGCAACATTATTTACAAAGTTCTTAACAAGGTTTACTAAATAGAAGAAAAATTTGAAGATACTGACTATAATAACCTTGTAAATAAAATCTCTGATCACATTTTCATAAAACCAGACTGATGATGGAATTACGATTTTAACATTTACCCAATTTATCGGTGAGAAAATAAATTCGAAATAGTAAATTTTACGCAATTTTCCTTGAATCTTTGTTGAAAAATTATTGATAAATATTGAAACTTTTTCTGCAAATGACTCAATAACAATGTATGAAGCAAGTATAACAAACCATCCCACAAAAATCGGGATAAGAGCAATGGAAAGGTTTTCCTGAGAGAAATTAAGAGGTAATGAAAATGGATTTAAAATGTTAAATGAAGGATAGAGAACGCTGTTTGCTGATAGGAAAACTAGAATCATTATAAGTGGAAACAACTCTGAAAATTTTAGTTTCTTGAAGAGATTTTGTTTGAAATATTTCCAACTTATTTGAATACAAATTAAAGTTATACCCAAAATTGAACCAATGGATAAAATGTAAACAAGAAGACTCAAATCTACAATATTAGAAGTGAACAGATAACCCAAAGTAAGTAAATTACTGCTAAAAGGAATAACTGAAATTATTGAAACCATAATAATTGTAACAATGAAAATATTAGCTATTGATCTGAGGATTTTTTTACTTCTTTGATCAGTAGGAGAATCTATGTGGATCTTTATAGATTTTGATGAAAGAATCACAAGACCAAGAAAAGCAAAAGGCAACATCATCAAGAGCTGAAAAGCACTTGACAGATTTCCGCTTCCAATTGAAATTAATAACAAACCTATAGAAGAAGAGAAAACTAGAATCTGTTTTTCAAATTCCTTTGCCAGAAATATAGCAAAAATTGTTGCAATTACAGAAAATATAATACCATACCATGCATAATAATTTGGTACTGATACAAGTAACTTGTATATTGGGGAAATAAAGATTAGTGATATTCCAAGAACAATATTGATCATTATTGGGTTAAATTTCCATGTAGATTCTTTAGAACAAATATTAGGTAGCCAGCTGTGAAATGGGAACAATGAGCTTTTTGCTAATATACCTAGAAGAAACAAACAACAGAGAACAATAAAATATGGTTTAAAAATGAAAAATTTGTACTGAATATCACTCAAAATAGTGTCAAAATCAAAACTTTTTGATCTTCTGATAAGTATTATGAATGCTGTACAAATCAGGAAATCTCCAACACCAAATGAAGCAGTCATTATCTTCAAGTTCTTCTGCTTACTTTCTTCTTGATTCAAACTGTACAATAGTTCAATTAAAACTAGATCAGCCACAATTATGAAAAACAGCAATTGAAAGAAGTTTGGAGATAAGATAATTAGAATAGAAATCACTGAGTAAATAGAGATTCTGTCTACTTGGTCAATAGTCCATTTCTCCTGACTCCATACCAAATAGAAATTTATCAAAGCAACAGCAGAAGTAATGCCTACAAACAGAAGAACACGGATTTGAGTTAATTGAAATCCGAGAGCGAAATTATATCCAGATATGGAAAATAAAGTTATTTCCTCTGTTAGGTTTGAAAAAGCATTTGCATTCAGATAATGTATGGTAAGTGCAAATATAATAATAGAGAATCCAGCTAAGGAAAGAGACACAATACTTGAATAAATTTTTCTTACTCTAATCTTATCGTTATCTGAAAACACTAATAAACGTCTAAATATGGGTAAACCAATCAAAATCGAAACTTGAGCAATTAGTAAGACAGTGATGTTATTCAATTTCCTCTCTCCTTGTTGCTTCTACATGAATATTCGATAATAACTGATCTCTGAAATGAAAAGCCAAGATTATAGTAATTGTAACTAAGCCCAATAAGAAGAATAAAACAGTATCTGCACTCATAATAGAACTAGATATGAGAAAAATACCTGATAAAAAGAGAAAGATAAAACTCATATTCATTTGAAGTTTCGATTTTGAGAATATTAATAGCAGCAAGCCTAAACAGAAACAAATGAGACTCAGAGCAATTAGATAACTTAAGAATACCATGGTTCATCTATCCTTTTCTTATTTAGAGCATGTAAATCTAATACGAACACAAATGTTACTGTTAGTAAAAAGATAATTCCTATAATCAGGAAAGTAATTGCATCATTGTTCTTGTAGAACAAATCGAAGAATGATGTTTTCTCAATCCAAATCACTTGATTCTCAGACAGGAAATAAAGTATGTATACTGTAATCACTGGGAAAGTAAGTAAAGTTATAAAACTTACAGTTTGAAATCTTTTGCTACCTTCCATAATCGTTTCTTTAGCTTTTAAGTCATATAAACTAAAGGCAGTTATGCCAATTATGAAGAGATAGGAAAAACAGAGACAGAAAACAAACATAATTACATTGCCAATAGACAAAAATACAAACGAAAAAGACATAAAACTTAATAGAAAAACAACAAAACTTAATCGATTAGACATAAGTATTCCCTTAATCAGAAATCCAACACCAAAAAAGCTTCCTAGAAAGTAATAAGCGTCTATTTTTACCTCTACAAATAAGATTACCAGAATTGCACAAATTACTATGAGTAATATTTTCAAGCTTAACCAAATATATTGTTTGATTCTAAAGATGTTTGGTATTATAATTAAAATTGCTATTACTAAGCTGAAAATTGAGATTAACAATATAGAAGCAAAGTAAGATAATCCTATCATCTCAATACATTAAGATGTAATAGAAGGAAAAATAAAAAGGTTTGGGAATCAAGAGCTGTTCTTTTTATTCGTTCTTTTTCCCCTCTTCTTAACAAAATAACCAAAGAAGAAAAACATTGTAACAATTGTCACATAGGTTAGAGGATCTGAGAAGAAGGGTGATACTACAATTTCGCTAATAGGTAAATTAGCTGTAAACACTGGAACAGAAACATTATACCCAGGAAACGTTGGCATTGATGGAACTATTGGATCACTTGCTCCAAAGGTAGTAAAATTACCTAATGTATAATTTAACCCTAGTTCAATTTTGAACTGAAGATTAACGCCTTCAGCTTTTGTAAGATTCACATAGTAAATTGGAATTTTATGAATAAAATTAAAAGCAATCTCATTGTAAAACGGATCTGGATAATAGAGAACTTCCCAACTCAAAGGTGAACTTTCGGGTATCCTTAAACTCCATTTTGCAAACACTTTCACAACCAATAAATTACTCATAGTTGTATAGTTGATATGGGTTAAATCGAAAAGACTAGAGGTGCCATAAAATCCATAATATATGTCCATTTCCCCATCTTCATTCGTATCATAACCCATGACGTCCATATAGAGCATAGGTGTTGTAAAATCACCATATGACTCATTATATCCATGGTCAACTGGATTAAAGACTAGAATTCTCTTTTGATCACTTGTAATTCTCATTGTACCTGTAAAATCCCAATTTTCATCTTCAGTTTCTTGAGCAGTAACGTTGATTGAATTGTTGAATGATAACATGAATAAAGAGGTAACCATTAGAGTTACTATGAATAGAGTGATTTTTCTCATCTTGTTTTCCTCCTGTTTTTCTTAACAATTGTAAATATCACAAGAACAAGTGCAAAAGATGCAACGATTGTTGTGAATGGAAAATTAACCTGGAAACTATGTGTTCGAGGAAGAGAAGTTCTTTCCACATTTTGAGCAACTGTAACATTAAATTGTGGCCACCATTGATCTTCAGGATAAGCATAATTTGTCGGATCTGTCTCATTCACAGGTCCAGTAAAGATTGGATTATCTGCTCCAAAGGTAGTAAAATTACCATTTATAACAGTCTTATCTTTATTTATTTGTCTCCAATGGCCTACTATTCCAGTTTGGGTGACAAAATTAGCAATATGAACTGGAAAAGCAAGATTTACAGGATGGGTAATATTATCATATAATACTGGTAATGCATATATTGTTTTAAGCACAACAGCACTATAAATTTCATCTATAGCTGGATCATAAGAACTTGAACTTGCATTAATCACATCTGAATCATATTCGACATCAACCCATTCCATACCTGCCTCAGAACTTACATTGAATCCATATTCAGCACCTATGCTTATCGATTCAAATATTAAAGAATGGAGTGGTGCATTACGAAGTGGATTTATTCCATGTAAGGCAACAATGGTATCAATGGCTGTATCATTGTCATTAGCATCATCTAAGCAATAGATGAATGTTCTTAGCATATCTGGGTCAAATCCATAGATAGGACTATATGTAATACGGTGACTTTGTCTGTTAATTATTCCCTTGTAGTCCCATGATTCAGTGAATTCAAAATCTCCCTGTGTAGGTATCACTGGATGATTAGTTGCTGGAGCTATCATGAATGTAAGGATTATTGTCAAACATATTAATTTACTAGTTTTCAATCTCTTTCCACCAAAAACACATTCTACGAGAATAGTTCAAATGACATTTATAACTGTTTTTATCGAAAGTGAATAAGAGCATTTTTTCAAGTAATAACGCAATTCTTATATCGTTAAAACGAAAACTTGAACCAGATGTCATGGCTAGAAAATCGAGAAAGAGCTCATTCTATTAAAGAAATCTTCAAGATTATTTTGCCATATATTTCTCACAGAAAGAAATTTCTAATTATTATTACTGTTGTTTCGTTTTTTGCATCAATTATAGGTTTAATTTCACCCTTGCTTGTTAGGGAATTAATCAATAATGCTATTCCTAACGAAAAGATTAATCTTGTCTGGACAATTGGCTTAAGTTTATTGGGTGTTGCTATTTTTGGTGGTATTATGACTTTTTTCTCGCGATTCTATGCAGCTAAATTTGCTCAACAAGTAATCTTTGAACTCCGAAATGATATATACGAAATTCTTCAACAGCTGAGTTTAGAATTCTACGATGATGAGAATACTGGTCAGATAATGACAAGAGTCACAACAGATCTTAATGCAATTCAAAGTTTGATTAGTTTTAGTTTGAGATTAGTAATGAATAGCTTAGTTTTCTTTATTGGTGCTTATATTGCAATGCTAGTCATGAGCTGGAAACTAGGGTTGATTCTAGTTGCATTGTTTCCAGGTTTCATATGGTTAGTTCACTGGTTTAGTACTAAGGTTAGACCTCTTTTCTACCAGGCTAGAAGACAATTTGGGGACGTAACATCAATATTACAAGAAAACGTCACAGGTGCTCATGTTGTGAGAGGTTTTGCTCAAGAAGAATCTGAAATCGCTAAGTTTAATGAATCTAATGTTATTTACAGAGATTTAAGAATTAAAACACAAATTTATCGTGCAATTTATTTTTCAACAATGACACTATTAATAGGGATTGGATCAACTCTAGTAATCGCAATTGGAGGGATAGCTGTTACTAGACAAGAGCTTATGTTAGGAGATTTCATTGCATTCTTATCATATCTCGCTCTTCTACCTGGACCAACAAGACAACTCACTTGGTTAGTAGGGATTCTTCAAAGATCTTTAGCTAGTGGAGATAGGATTATTGAATTAATTGAAGCAAAACGAGAAGTACAGGAAGATCCAAAAGCTATAGATCCGCCAAAATTCAAGGGTGAGATAGCCTATCAGAGTGTAAGCTTTGAATATGAAGAAGGAAGATTAATCCTAGATGGTATTGATATTTCAATACCTGCTGGGCAGAAAATAGTAATTCTAGGTGGAACTGGAAGTGGTAAGAGTAGCTTTGTTAACTTATTATCTCGATTTTATGACCCCATTAAAGGTGAAATATTAATTGATAGTAAAAACATCAAACAATATAAACTAAAGAAAATGAGAAGACAAATAGGTTTGGTTCTTCAAGAAACATATCTCTTCAATGCCACAATCAAGGAAAATATTGCTTTTGGAAAACCTGATTCTGAAGATGAAGAGATTATAGAGGTTAGCAAAATAGCAAATATACATGAGTTCATATCAGGATTACCTGACGCTTATGATACTAAAGTTGGTGATCGAGGAATTACTCTATCGGGAGGCCAAAAACAAAGAATTTCAATTGCTAGAACGCTTCTAACTGACCCCTCAATTCTTGTTTTTGATGATTCTACTGCATCTGTAGATGCTGAAACTGAAGCTCAAATACAAGAAGCCCTGAATATTTTAAGTGAAGGGAGAACAACGATTATCATTTCTCAGAGAATTTCATCAGTTCATTATGCAGATAGGATTTTGGTTTTTGATGCAGGAAAGATTGTTCAAGATGGATCACATTCTGAACTAATAAATTCAAAAGGTCTGTATCAAGAAATTTACCAAACTCTCGAACAGAGTTACGGTGAAATTGATCAACATAGTCAGAAAGACATAATTCATGGGTGTAAATATTAATGGGGCATTTAATGCGTTATATGGCGAGAGAAGAAGAAAAACGTGATAAGAAATATTCTGATTGTGCTTTGTTTAAAAAAATTCTGGGTATTTTTAGTTATTATAAAACAGAAGCTATTTCAGTTCTAACTGTTGTGGTTTTATTTTCTCTATTCACCACCACTCTTCCCATTTTAATGCAACAGATTATTGATTACTTCATTAAACCCTATACCGATGCTAGTTCTTTGGAATTCATACTATCTGGTTTCAGAAACACATTTGTTTCAAATTACAATGCTTCCAATATTGGAATATTAACAAAAAGCATCAGTTTTATGATTCCTACTTCTAAGAATGAGATAACTAATTCTCTTTTAATTGTGGGAGCGATGTATCTATTGTTCATATTTGTTAACTTCATCTTGATATTAGTAAGAACAATTTTCTTTGCAAAACTTGGACAAAAGATGATTTATCGAATTCGAAGTGATTTATTTACAAAACTACAATATCTTTCTTTTGATTATTTTACTGATACAGAATCTGGTAGAACAATTTCCAAACTAACGAATGATGTAGATGCTCTAGGAGAGCTATTAACGACGGGTATTATAGACATCTTTGCAGATTTCATTAGTTTAGTTTGGATTCTTGTCTTGATGTTCATTCTCGATATAAATATGACTCTCTTAGCGATTACTGTAATTCCTTTACTGATAATAATAGCTTTCTTCTTCCAGAAACGAGTAAGATCAGCATATAGGAGAACTAGAGTCGCAATTGCTCAAGTTACTTCAAATTTACAAGAAACAATCTCAGGTGTAAAAGTAACTAAGGCTCTATCTAGAGAAGAAAGGAATATTCAAAATTTTAAGAATCTAAATAAGGAAAATTATTCAGCAAATGTTCAAGCTGCAGGGGTTTCCTCGTTATTCATGCCTATCATACAACTAATAGCTGCCTTGGGGAGTACCATTGTGATCATCTTCGGAGGATATTCAGTTATTTCGCTTGGTACTCTTACTTATGGGAAGCTATATGCATTTTTAGAATATTCAAATAGATTCTTCATGCCAGTAATTAGTCTTTTTACATTCTACACTATCATTCAATCAGGATTTGCTAGTGCTGAAAGAATATTCGAAATATTGGACGAAGATCCGTCTGTGAAGAATTCAGCAAAGCCTTTCTTCCCAAAGAAAATTAAAGGACTTATTGAGCTAGAATCTGTACATTTCAGATATCAACCAAAAGTTCCCGTTCTCAAGAATATTAATTTAACCATAGAACCTGGGAAAAGCATAGCTTTGGTTGGTCAAACTGGAGCGGGTAAGACTACAATTACTAAACTATTATCACGCTATTATGATGTTACAGAAGGAGAACTTAGCATTGATGGAATTAACATAAAGGAAATCGATTTAGAAACACTAAGAAGAAATATAGCTGTTGTTCCTCAAGATGTTTATCTTTTTAGTGGGTCAGTTAAGGATAATCTAAAGTTTGGGAAAAAGGATGCAACTGATGATGAAATATATGAAGTATGTTTAATGCTTGGATTGCATGATTATATCTTGAAACTCCCAGAAGGGTATGATACGGATGTTAAAGAAGGAGGGTCTAGATTATCTTTAGGACAAAGACAACTTATATCACTTGCTCGAGCTGTAATTGCAAACCCAAGTATTCTAATCTTAGATGAATGTAGCAGTTCAGTTGATCCTATTACTGAATCTCTAATTCAGAAAGGAATTAATCTTATGTTACGTGAAAGAACTTCTATAATCATTGCTCATAGATTAAGTACAATAAAAACAGCCTCTCAAATAGTAGTCATAGATGATGGAGAAATTGTTGAAATAGGTTCTCATAAAGAATTGCTAAAGAAGAAAGGAAAATATCGAGACCTTTATCAAACTCAGCTTACAAGTAACTTAGTTAAGTAAATGAAAATATATTCATTTCACAATCCTTTTTTAGTCTGATTTTGTCCTTTTCTTGAACATAAATGGCTAAGTTAGAAGAGCTTATTGCAAATGAAGAAAATAGAGTTCTCTGTCTAGGGAATGAAGCTATAGCTAGAGGGGCTATAGAAGCTGGAGTTCAATTATTCGCAGCTTATCCAGGTACTCCTAGTAGCGAAGCAAGTACAGCTATAATTGCTGCATCTAAAAAATTGGGATTTTATGCAGAGTGGAGTACTAACGAAAAGGTGGCATTTGAAACAGCATATGCTGCATCCATAAGTGGGATTAAAGCAATGACAGCCTGCAAACATGTTGGTATAAATGTCTTGGCAGATGCTCTGTATAGTGCCGCATATATGGGAACTAAAGGAGGGTTTGTTCTTTTAGTTGGAGATGACCCACACTGCTTTAGTAGTCAAAATGAGCAAGATTCAAGATGGTTAGGAGTCTCTGCCCAAATACCAGTTTTAGAGCCTTCAAATCCACAAGAAGCTAAAGAATTTACAAAATTAGCATTTGAAATAAGCGAAAAATTTGAAACTATCATAGTTGTTAGGTCAACTACAAGAATATCACATGCTAGATCAGATGTTCAATTTAACAAATATGAAACTAGTTTCAGAGAAGGAGATTTTGAAAAAAGTAACAGATATAAGTGTCTGCCTGCCTTAGCCAGAGCAAATCACCCAAAGCTAGTTGCTAAGATGGAATCAATTAAGGATTGGATTTCTGAAAGCGGATTATCTGTTGTTGAAGGACCAAATGATACAGAATACGGTATTATCACAAGCGGAATTTCTTATGCTTATGTAAAAGATGCTTTGGAAATATTAGACAAAGATGTACCAATATTAAAACTGGGTATGGTTGCTCCTTTGGATGAAAAATCAATTCTTGAATTTGCTAGAAATAAGAAAAACATTGTCTTTATTGAAGAGGTTGATCCTTATCTAGAAGATAGGATTTCAGCTCTTTTCATTCAGAACGGAATTATTCCAAAAATTCATGGAAAATGTACTGGAATCACAAAGAAATATCATGAGTTAAATTCTAGATTAGTTGCTGAAGCATTACAAAGCGTTATTGGTGGGGAACTTGCGTCTGTTGGAGAAATACAAAAAGCAGAGGAAAAAATCACTGATTTTATACCATTTAGACCGCCATTATTCTGTGCTGGATGTCAACATAGAGCTGCATTTTGGGAATTGTCAAAAGTTGTTCGGAAGAACAAAGGAATTTTCGCATCAGATATAGGATGTTACTCACTTGATCCATGGGTTACTGATACAATTCTATGTATGGGCGCAGGAATAAGCATGGCCAATGGTTTTTCTAGAGTAATAAAAGATAAACCAATTTTTGCATATATTGGAGATAGTACTTTTTTCCATACAGGATTAACCGCACTAGCAAATGCAGTTTATCATAAAGCTAACATCAATGTTTTAGTCCTTGATAATCGAATGACCGCTATGACAGGATTTCAACCCAATCCCACAGAGGTTATTGATATAGCAGATGTAGCAAAATCTCTAGGTGTTGAATATGTTGTTGAATTTGATCCTTATGATTTCGAGAATGGTAAAAAGACATTTGAGGAAGCACTACAACAGAAAGGTCCCACTGTAATAATAATGAGAAAAATCTGTGCAAATGAATGGTGGAGACAACAGAGAAGAAGTGGACAAAAAATTGAGGTCTATCATATTGACCCAGAAACATGTATTGCTTGTGGAACATGTATTGTTCAATACCAATGTCCTGCCATATATTGGAGTGTTGATACTAATTCAAAGGGTAAGAAATATTCCATCATTG
>JAUWEG010000038.1 GCA_030608385.1 Candidatus Heimdallarchaeota archaeon | reverse complement strand
CCAGTTTCTTTTCTTAGATAGATAAGTATGCATGAAAATGGTTTAGTTTTAATATAAAAAAAGTTATCTAGAAGAATAATTTTATCGTCCATTGAAAGCTTTAAATTCATAATGTAATCACAAGTTAAAATATCATTAAGTACAGATGTTATCTCTACAACAAGCAAAAGCACCTCCAAAGTTTACCATAGTCTGTCTTGTTGTATATAATAGGGGTGATTCTTATTGGAGAAATGTTCGTTTATGGAATCAGTTTTTAGTTTCCTTTTTCTCTTCTTTTCACTATTTCTTTTTCCCAGCAACTATTACTGTTGTACCTATAATATGATCAATTCCATCAGCTTCAATCATTTCACAGAGAATATTATCATAATAATTTCCCAATTCGCATGCTTGAATTTCCAGCTCAGTTGCTGCTAACATTAAATTCTGACTCGAATGGCCTGACTCCAATAATGCAAAACGATACCCTCGTTCTCCATATTTCTTTGTTGTTCTGGGAAGTTCTAATGAGAATACAAACAAACATGCTGCATTATCCCATAAATCATGAGTTGCTAGGATATCCTTTGGTTCAGTTTTCTTAGAGCAGATTAGTTCTAATGAATTCTCTATCAAATTATGATGATAAATCCCAGGGTTTAGGTCAGATACATTCCAAACGACAAGATATATTTCTGTAGGGTGAGTTGCTCCAGGAGATGGATAAGTTCTTAAAAATATATTTTCTGTGATTCCATGTGCAGCAAATAGCATATGGTTTATTTGTTTAAGCGTTACACTGCCATAAATTTCCTGTTTTGGGCTTCTTCGCTTCCTTAGTAATTTCGAAATTTTGAGATGATTTTTAAATACAGGAAGTTGAATCTTTGGTGTCCCAGGATAAACAAATGCAGGAACTAAATGTTCTTGAGAGGATAATTGGTAAGAATCATATACTCGAATTCGAAATGCCATCTTAAATTCTGTACCAATTGTGTATTGACTCGCTATATGATATTGTTCTGCTAAGGGGGAAAGATCAAGATTCTCCCTTAAATTCAAAAATTCTTTGGAGTTTACAAACTCTTCATATTCATCTGGTTGTTTTTCATTTAGATCTTCATTTTTCATGCGAATGGGTGGGGCCAAGGATATACCTCCTCTTGAGATTTTGGGCTATTAATTGGAAATGGAAATATTTTTTCTAAATTCCATAATCTTTCACATTGTAATGCTGGCATTTGATGATGTCCGTGCAAGGGCATGAGATCTGGAGATAAAACTCTAACCACTTCATGCCCAAATTGGTGAATATCACGAGTGGTTAACCTTTTGACGAACATCCGGAAATTTTTCTTTTTCAGATGGTTCATTAATTGATTAAGAGAGCTAAAAGGTGGTGGGACCTTATCGGGATTAATTGCTTGGAATTGAATTTCTTTATCTTTTGGAAATATGTTACAAATACCAGTTCGATATTCAGGAGCGAAAGTGTATAATCGAGCATGATCCTTGAAATTTACAATATTGGAAAAATCCGGTTCAGGATGCCAATCCGGTTCGATTCGCTGCAAATGCCGCAAATATAAAATTGTTTGAATCGCTTCGAGATATGCTTTTTTTACTGCGTCAATTGGATCAAAGCGCGCAGAAGCTCCAATAGCAAATACATCTCCATTTGCAGTGGGAGCCATCATAGACACTAAATAAATTGGAATTTTTGTGTCACATGTTAAATCAATCAAGCGAGATTTCCACTTTTGTGAAATCCCAATAGACTGAGCAAATTGGGATGTCCATTCTGGATCCACAATTGGCAATGGACTTCCAGATAACCATGCAAGAGTAAAAGCATCCCTTTCTAGTAATTCTAAAGAAGCAAATTCAATTGCCTTAACTCCATTAATATGGGCAGCTATTCCATTTGTAGAGGATGCAAATACACTAGATTCTCCATTTTGAGGTTTCCATGGATGATATACTAGTGCTGCTGGAGCATACTTCAAATCTCCATGGTGATAATCTATTACCCTTGTCCAGGCTATCGGTACATCATTATTATACGGAACCATTCCTTTCCAGTTATGATAGAATCTATCGGAATATAATGGCCACCCTGAAATGCAATTTTCAAGTTCCTTTGCACTTTTTACAATATAATCTGTGCAAAACGAAGCCCCATATCTTTCGTAAGCTTCTCCGACACAAGCCATAAGTGCATCTTTTGGATTAAAACCAATTCCCCCTACGGTTAGAACCTCACCTAAGCCCCCTAATTCTGTAGGATTACTCACCGTGGATCCTAGAACCGTCAAGTTTTTGGGATCTCCATGTTCATATTTTAGATGATGTAAGCTAGATATTATTCCTGTTCTACTGTTAATTGCTTTCATTTTAATCGCTTTGGCATGGGAGTATAAGGCTCTACTGATGGAAATTGACGAGATGAACAACGTTTACAACGAGGTGTGAATATAATATCATCCTCTACTAAATCTAGACCCATTTTATTGAAAGAAGAGATAAGAGCGCTTTGATTTTGAACAAATACTCCGATTCCTAATTGAATTCTAGTTAATAGCAGCCCAAATAGCAGTAAAAACTCATGATTAGTTAAACTAGGTTGTTGTATTTCTTCATAACCGAGTCGAATGTTTACATCAGCAGGATTTCCATTAGATTTTCGACGATTGAAATAACATTCAAGACAAGGAGTTTGAAACGGAATGATCACAGGACCAAAAGATAAGCGTGCTAGTTCAATGAGACCCACAGGCATCCACGTGATTTTATAACGATGTGCCCACTCATCAAATTTGGATATAGCATTTAGATCTAGTTTCTCCTGAACATTTATGTAAAGGGTAGATTTACTTGGAGATTCAGGGATTACTACGCAAAAATCTATTTGTATATTCTCAATTGAAGTCTTTTCTAAGAGGAATTCAGCTATTTTCTCAAATTTCTTAGGTATGATAACGGAAACATCCGTGTAATCAATTTTTAGTTCCCAAAAATCCCCTATTAATAACCGAGATGATTTTAATTGGTCAATTATTTCGAGATCAATTTCAGAATCGTCGATATTTGAGCCTTCTAACCAATCAGTAATTATTTGAGGATTTTTTGCTTTTACTTTAATTAAATCTCCTACATAGTTACTTATCCAGATTGAATCTGTAGTAACTTTTATAATAAAATAGTCTTCATGTAATTTTTTTCTCCCCATTTATTTACCTTCTTTATTATATCCCAACATAGATGATCTCAAATAATCAATTTCCATCATTGCCATCTTAATTCTTAGTCTTTCATTTATATAAGTATTATTCAATGCTTTGAATTAGATATGCTGGAATAGTATGGGTAGAATAGTTCCTGAATAGAAACCAATAGTGAGAAGTCCAATAAGAAAAACGAATAGTCCAAAAGGTTGTTTATTCTCAACGGAATCTTTCGCTTCGCGACAAAGAGAACCTACTACAAGTGGATTGACAATTAACGCACCCAATACACCTAATATTCCAATAACTATCAATGCGATTAAACTCCATGACGACCCTCCTTTAAGGGATATAATCAACCCTACGACCCATATTATTGCAAAGCCTATTCCGTATATCACTAAATATTGCTTAAAAATTTCTCTTTTAGTTAGTTGTGATCTTTTAGTAAGAGTAGAAAGTATTAAGGCCTCAGGAATAACAAACGATGATGTGCAACAGCAACAGCAAGAACTACAACAACATCCACCTCCAGCTGCAACCACAGGAGAAGATGATATAGATGAATGAAGATTATTTTTTGAATAAGGTGATTCATATCGTTCGATTTCGATAGCTGTCATAATTGAATCGATATAAATATGATTTAAAGAATATAAATTTATCCCCTAATAATATATAGAGACCTCTGCATATAATCAAATCAAAATCAAGATTGAAATACGGAAATTAATTCATTTTGTGCTATAAAAAGAAGAAGATGATAGAATTGAAGAAATATATCAATTCTTCTCCATCCACGTACGTCCATCCCAATGAGTCATTCCTTTGGTAGCCATCCCATCTGGTTTTTTACCTGCAGCTAGTTCTTCCTGTGTTAACCAGTACATTGAAGGATGTTCAGTATTATACAGAATATTATATGCTTGAGGTATGTGTTTCACAATAACATGAGCACTCACATCTCCATCATAGATTTCACCATCATGTTCCATACCAATAGGTTTCTCAAGTGTAACTTCAACTTTTCTGGCGGTTTCATACATGACACCCTTCAAATTTAGATGGTTACCTTTGAATATTTTTTGAATACCCAAGAGCGTTTGGAATTTAGTCATATCCTTTGATATCATAACATCAAAGAAATCGTTCTGTGGGTGGGCCTGTACACAAGCGAGCATCCCACCGCCAACAGCTTTTCCTATACCTATTGCTATCAACATCAGTTTGAAATCTATAGGTTCTCCATCATCTAAAATTATTGTTCCTTTTCTCTGTTTTACAGTTACAAGTTTCTTAAGTGCTAACAGAGTATATTTAGAGTGGCTCTTCATCCAGCTCATTTCTCCCTCCATATTAGCTATGTTTACTAGTGATGAAATACCAAAATCAAACATATTACCAAAATAGACCTCAAACTTAGTATCAGGATAATATGCATGACCTATCGAAGATGGAGAAACAGCTGTTTTTTCAATAAGAGTTCTAGCAGCATTTTCTGGATCCCATGGAATTCCCATAAAAGTACAATAATCATTTCCAGTACCAAAAGGTAAGACTCCGAAAGTTATACTCTTTCTTTTTTGCTCAGAAAAACTCATAATACCATTGATGGCTTCATTTACAACACCGTCTCCACTTGCAACTATAATCCTATTAAAACCATCATTTACAGCTTGTTTAGTTAATTCTTGACCTTGAGCTCTTTTGGTAGTAAAAATAACATCATAATCTATCCCACTTTCTTTGATAACTGGTTCAGCTTTTTCCCACCTTTTTGAGCACACACCTGATCCAGCATTGGGATTCACGATAAATTTCCATTTTAAGGCCATGAGAGCTAACTATCTTGAAGTTACATATAAACTCTTTAGCGTTATATTCGCAAAGAATATTGTTTAAGAAAATTTCGTAAGATTGTAATGATTATATATCGCAACAACTATCTTCATTTGGGAATTAAGATGCTTTCAAAGTATGACATAATCATATTGGGAGGAGGTACAACTGGGTTAGTTGCTTCCAAATATGCTGTTTTATTAGGGGCGAAAACTCTTGTAATAGAAGCAGATAGAATTGGAGGAGATTGTACATGGACCGGTTGTGTTCCAAGCAAATCACTAGTTTTTGCTTCATCTCTGGTTAAAAAGACTGCTGAAGCGATAGATTTAGGGTTTATTGAAGCTGATTATAAGGTTAAATTTAACGATGTTAGAGACTATATCAACAAAACAGTAAATGACATCTATGAGGAAGAAAAACCAGAAGTTCTTCAAAGAGAGGGAATTGATGTATTGATTGGTGAAGCTCACTTTGTTTCTTCAAAGGAAGTTGAAGTAGATGGTCAAAGATTTAGAGCTAAAAAATTCATTATTGCTACAGGAGCAAAACCAATAATTCCAAGAAAGTATATTGATGGATTAGATGATGTACCATATCTTACTTCTGATTCTATTTTTGGGATTCCTGAACTTCCTAAACATTTACTTGTTTTAGGGGCTGGACCTATAGGTTGTGAACTTAGTCAAGCTTTCAGGAGATTAGGCTCAAAAGTTACTCTAATTGATATGATGAAAAACATCTTACCTCGAGAACCTAAAGAAGTTAGTTCTGAGTTAGAACTAATTCTAAAAGCAGAGGGTATTCAATTTGCTTTAGGAGATCCTGTGAAAAAAGTTAAACAAAATGCGAAAGGTGAAATAGAGGTTTTTACAAAAGCAGGAAATAAGATTATAGGGTCAGATTTACTTATCGCCGTTGGCAGAGAACCTGCAATTGAAAAATTAAGTTTGGAAAAAGCAGGAGTTAAAGTTTCTAGTAATAGAATCATTTTAGATAAATATCTAAGAACCTCCAAGAAACACATTTATGCCGCAGGAGATTGTGTAACCCAATACAAATTCACACACATTGCAGGATATCAAGGTTACATAGCGGTTCGTAATGCCTTGTTACCCTTTAATAGCAAAGGAATGCCCAAATATATCTCTTGGACAACCTTTACTGACCCAGAAGTTGCATTTGCTGGAGAAACTAAAAAAATTAACTCAATTGTTAGCGATGAGTTTGAGAAGCATACTTTAACTAACAATCAAATTGACAGAGCAAGAACGGATAACCAAATAGATGGATTTATTCAAATATATTCTTCAACAAAAGGGAAAATCATTGGTGCGTCTATTGTCTCTTCTAGAGCTGGTGAATTGATACATGAGTTTTTACTAGCAATGCTAAATAAGACCAGTATTTCAAAAATAGCTAAGATGGTTCATTCTTATCCAACATATTCAATGGGAAACATGCAACTAGCAGGAAATATTGTAGAAAAAAATATTTTTCAAAGTTATATAGGTGGATTCTTAAAGAAAATTTCAAGAATTTATAGATCATATAAGTAATTAAATTAATCTAAGGGCCATCTCTTCTCGACTAGAGGAGTATCACATTTCCTACAGACATTTTGTTTAAACTGAGAATAGCCAAATTTGTCAAGTCCATTTTCAATTTTTGTCGCTTGAGTACAGATAAAATCAAAATTGCAGGTTGGGCAATGAAAATATGTACTAGGTTTACTTATCATCGGTGAAATCATCTGTCTAGGGCATGTAGAACCCTTTATTGCCCTTGAGCAGTCACAAACAAGGTGATTTCCAACGATAGTCATGAGTAGAAACCAAATAACCCCATTAAAAAATTTTGGATATATAGAAAAGAAATAAAAAAAGAAACAAGAGAGTTATTAAGGTAAATTGATGAGAATATCATCCAGCTCTTGTTGTAAGAAATTCAGAGGTATGCCTATATATATTGGTGTAGCTGTAAGTTCAGCAACCAGTGCAATTGAATTTCCATCTGTGATATAAGCTATTATATCTATCTCAAAGACAATCGTGAAATTAACTTCTTGCGATGTACCCAGTTTTACAGTCACTTGTAATGGATCACCAAAGACCTCTGTTCCATTCATTAAAATTATATCAATTCTTGCTGATTTTGGCATATACCCTAGCTTAGGAGTTGTTACTGTAGCTGTAACTTCTACTGAACTATTATCAGAAGCTAATACAATGCTAGGAGTTGACAAAGAGAAAGCTCCAGGATTGTCTTGGAAAGCCTTATAGCTCAAATAGACGTCAATACCAATAACAGCTGCTCCAGCCAAAATCAAAACAAAGATTACTAGAAATACTTTAGTTCCAGTTCTCATGGATGGAATAGGACTAATCAATATTATAAATGTTTGTAGTTAACAATAACTCAAGAATTTCATTCTGTTTTAGATTGTTGCCAACTAAATTTTATATACTACTCAACTGACCTAGACTTTATGACAAAAAATTTTGGGATTGTTACTGACTCTGGAGCTGATTTCAGTTTAGAGTATCAACAAAAGAATGAAATTATACTTATTCCAACCAGAATTATGATTGACGACATAGAATATATTGACCGTCAGAATATAACAAGAGAAGAAATAATTGAAAAGATGATCAAAGATAAAGCCAAAACCTCTACATCAGTAGCTTCCCCAGCTGATTTTCATCAGATAATTTCCGATTCACTTGAGAAGTATGACAAAGTACTCTACATTGCTATTAGTGCGAAGATGTCTGCTACAATACAAAATGCCCTATTAACTGCTAAAAAGCTAAAAACTGATAATTTTATTGCTTTTGATACAGAAACTGTATCTTGGGGTATGACACTCTTGCTTGATCATGCAGTAAGAAGGAAAAATCAAGGTATCTCTTTAAACAAAGTCATCGTAGAACTTGAACAAATGAAATCCAACCTTAAGATCTTCTTTATGGTAGATACACTAGAATACCTAAGAAGAGGGGGAAGAATAGGAGCAGCTAAAAGTCTTCTTGGAACATTAATTGGAGCTAAGCCTATGCTAACTGTTAAGGATGGAGAAATATCCGCAGTTGATACAGTCAAAAGCTTCGAAGCTGGAATGGCATATTTCAAGGATATAATAGAAGAGAAGAGCATAGAATTCAGGAATTATGTAATTACTATGATTTATGGCCTAAATACACCAGAATTCAAAGAATTTTCAGCAGAAATTGAAGAGCAATTTAAGCCTTTATTTTTCCATAATGAAGCTATTGGTGCAAACATTATAAGTCATGCAGGACCAAAATTGTTTGGATTTGGAATCATTAAGATTCCTGATGATGCGGTAGATGCCTACAAATAAATGATTAAAATGATAGTTAAAACATCAGCTATTATTCTTAAGAAATATTTTAAAAGCATTTTTCTTTCTTATTTTTAATGGATGGTTTAAAACCTCGATTTTCTCATTTCAAAAAGAAAATCCAAATGAATAAAAGAGAATTATTCATCAGAATTTGTCTTATTCTGGTTTTATTTGCCATCTCCGCTGTGATACAACATTTTGTATCAAGTTGGTTCCTAAGAATAAATGGTGGTGCTCTAGAATATTTTCATGAATCAGGTGTATACTGGGAAGCTGTAAGTGATGCCAAGCAGTATTATGAGCCTTACCTTTTGGCATTTCGTGAAGGAAATTGGGATATTTATCAACCAGGACAAGAACTTCCATTAAAAGTATATTATTATGGTCCTTATTTTGTGTATTTCCTAGCTTTTATTTCTCTCTTTGTAGGTTTATTTACTAATGCATCTGAAGCTGTTATTGTTGAACAAACTGTCAGGATAGCTCCTTTTCTGTTTGATGCTTTTTCTACCGTAATGATATTTCTAATTATTAATGGAAAATTAAGTAAATCCAAAAAATCAAGGAAACGAACATGTATTGCCATCTGTGTTGCTTTATGCTATAATTTTATGCCTATTGTTTTATTATATAATGGCGTTTTAGGACTTAATTCATACATGTTTACTTCTTTTACCCTACTTTCGCTTTATTTCTTTGATAAGAAAAAACCAATGGCAGCTGGTTCTATATTGACTTTATCCTTTCTCACTAAACAGATGTCTCTTTTCTTCCTTCCAATCTGGTTTCTAATTTTAGTTAGGAATGATATAGAAGAAAGTATAAAGTTCCTTATGGCATTTTTCTTATCATTTATACTCTTATCTCTTCCTTGGATTTTCAAACATCCCACTTATTATATTGGCGTTCTTCTCGGTCAAGGTTATTCAGGCATAACACACTTTACAATTAGTCAGGAATATATACTATTTTCAACTACTCCTTTTCATACACTCCTTCTCATAGGTGCCAACAAACTAGCATATGTGTACTATATTCTTAACAAAATTTATATTCCTTTCATCATTTTCTCTTTGATTTTTTATAGAATTGGATTGATCAAAGGTGATCATTTAAATGATAATAGAAGTTCTTTTTTCACCTTTAATGCAATTTATATCATAGGTATACACTTGTTCATTTCTCGTGGTGTTTACAAAAATTACTATACTTTTCTCATTCCTTTTATTCTTATAGCACTGGCTGAATGGATAACGAATATCAAAAGAAACTGGATGAGTATTGTCCTTTTGATTTCAATGCTTTTTTGGTTAATTGGTGTAAATATTCTCATTATCTGGTTGTCAAAATATATTCATACGATACTTTTAGTTCTATTTTGGATTCCACTTTTCATCACTTATAACAAGGAAATGCATTTAGCGTTGTTTCTAAAGGAAAATTATGAAAAAACAACAAATTACTTCAAGAGAATCTTACATATAATTAAGTAAAGAATCTCTTTTTCTATTCTTAACAAATTATATAATCTCATTAAAGTATGTCATATGCATGAAGGAAGAACAGTTGAGTGCAATAAATAGATCTACAATATCTATGTCAAGACTAAACAAGATTCTGAATATAGTACTTGATGAAATCACGCAAATGGAGGATTTTGAAAGAGATCAGCCGTTAACGTGGAGTATGAAGCATATGTTTACCTGTTCTCAAATTTCTAAACTAATTGCTGCATCTAGAAAATTGGATATAGAAATCGCAGGAATAGCTGGTGCCATTCATGATTTGTTCTTAATTCGTACAGGTATTTTTGATGACCATGCTCCCAAAGGGGGACCTCTTGTGAAAGATTTTTTGAATAAATTCAACAAAACCTATGGAGAAGAATTTGGGTATCTTTCTGAAAAAGAAATAGAAATCATTTATCAGGCTACAATTTTCCATACAGACAAAACAAATTATACAAAAGATGAAATGGTAGAATTGACAAAAGATGCCGATGCCTTAGACAGATTTCTTCATGGAAAGGACATACCAAAACACTATATTCCTCGTTATAAAGCTGCTTTGAAAGATCTGAAACTTCTTTAAAATATCTTATTACTCGTCATCACTCGGGTCTATAGTAAGTGAATCATAAGAAGGCATAGCAACTGTTTCAAAGATCAATTCTTCCGTTTCCCCGCCTGTACTTATTCTTCTATCTTTCGTAAGAATCCAGATTATAAAAATAAATGGTGTACCTGAATTAAACTCTATTAGACTGTTGAAGAGAAGAACCGATAATATATCAGTTGCAGGTCTAATACCTGCAGATAAAAGAGAGATTTCCATTCCAAAATGAACAATAAAGCCAATTAATAATAGAAATCCTATTTTCTTCCAAGTAACAGATTTGAAGGGTTTCCAAAGATATTTTAAAATAATAATTGCTGAAAAACCACCTATGGCCATCCCTATTTGTAACCATCTTCCTGAAGTCATTTCTCTTACTATAAACACGGTATTATCGGCTAAAGGTAAAACCTTTGGGAAGAAAGCTACAAAGAACCAACCTATGTAAAGAAACATGGTCCAGTATAGCATCTTTCGCCATCCTTTTGCACTTAACATCACAGCAACATAGCTGAATTCAATCATTCCATATGTGAATGAGAAGTAAATTAAGAATAACAATGGTCCCCAACCACCGGGTAGATTTGCAAAAAAATCAGGCAAATCATTTATGATGCGCATAGGGGGATCTTTAATTGTGTACCACAAGACATAGTCGAATAGAAAAACCACTACAGCACCAAATAGACCAAACAACCATTGAAGTATGTATTTTTTACGTATCAGAAAAGCCATCCATATAACACAGAAAATGATGTCTAAAATTATGAATTCTGCACCGAATGTTCTTGTTACACTATGGACCATGAAGTTGTGGAAGTTGAAGTTTTTCTTAAATCTTTTGTGATTATCATATGAAATTCTTAATCAGAAAATCTGTCCATGATACAGGTAAATATTCAAGAAATCCTCTTTGCTTATTGTTCTTCACTTTATATCGCAATTTAGGTTTCTTCTTGTGAACAGCTTTATACACTTTCTTAGCTACAAAGATTGGATCAGCATATCTTTCAGTTTCAAGTACCTTCCATACTCTTGAAATTTCTTCCTTAAAATCAGAATTTTCCATGTATTTCTGATAATTCTTAACAGTTACCTCTGGTAAACTTGTCCTAATTGCACCTGGTTGAATAATTACAACTTTCATGTCTAGAAATTGAAATTCACGTCTCAATGAATCTGAAAATGCCTCTATTGCATATTTTGACATCGAATATGGTCCATTAAATGGGAAAGCTATTCTTCCTACCTCTGAACTCATATTAACAACCCTACCTTTATTGGTTTTTAACAGCTGATAAAATGCTTGAGTAACTCTTAGATAACCAAGAACATTCACATCAAACAGCTTTTGAAAATCTTTGAAATCAACTTCAACTAAAGGACCACCAATAAATAATCCCGCATTATTTACTATACAATCAATACCACCAACCAGTTTTTCTACCTCAGAAACTGCTTTCTGAATGCTATCTTGATTGGTTACATCCATTTCAATAGCATGAGTTTTTTCGCTGGAATTATACTTTACTAAACCTTCTGCATCATAGTCTGTAGCAATAACAAAATCACCTTTTTGACTTAGATACTCGGTTATAGCTTGACCTATCCCATAAGCTGCACCAGTCACTAAAACAATCTTTGATGTCCTCTTCATTTAAATCAGTAAACTTTCAGAATAATGACTCTATTATAAATTTAATGCGACTATTCTGAAATTCTAATTTTCTTGAAAACATCTTTTGAATATTTTCTTATCCAAACTAGTAAAGAAGATTTTCCTTTATTCCCCCATGAAAAATATGGACGAGCGATTAATTCTTCATTCTCTTTATTCAACAGTTTCAGTTTTGTTAATCCTTCAGAAGTATATGCAACAGCTTTTCTCTTCATATTGATTTGTTCTTTCAAAATGTCTAGATCAGGGTTGTCCAAACTTTCAAAACAGTACACTAATGGACCTCTTGAAAATGCAACTCTGTTCCTGTTATTTCTAACTTTTTTATGAGAGTTATGAATATTAATAGGCATCGGAAAATTAATTTTGATAATATTATGAGAATTCCAATCTTCCTTCAAACTAATATAATATGATTCGTAAGGAATGATTCCAGAAGCAGTTTTTATTTCTTTCAAGTTTAGCTTCAGTTTGTTCAATTTCTTTCCATTAATGTGAATCTCTGGCTTATCTGTCCAACTAGGGACACGTATATTCAAATAGAAATCTAAATTTTCTTTACATTCAAGATTAATCGTTACTCTTCCATCCCAAGGTAAATTGCTTTGCATATCAACTTTGATCTCTGACTCTTTTATTCCATCTAATGGAACCTTAACTTTACTTCCAACAAATTGATGAATCCATAAATTACACTCATTAAAACTATAGATATACTTACTAAGTCTGGCTAGGGTTCGTGATATGTTTGAAGGACAACATGCGGTCTTATACCATTCTTTTCTTTCGAAGGTTTTATCCACCTCCAAAGGATTCCTATAAAAATAGGATTTTCCATCAGCTGACATACCTACAAGTACAGCATTGTAAAGTTGCCATTCAAGCAAATCAGCATACTTAGCATCACCTGTTGATAACAACATTTCCCAGTTCCAAAAAACAGAGCCTATTGCAGCACATGTTTCATTGTAAGCATATTTATTGTTTAGCTCATAATTTCTACCAAAACTTTCTAGAAGTGGAAGAGAACCTATTCCTCCTGTAATATACATTCGTTTCTTAACCATATGGTCCCATGCTTTTTGAAGAGATTTCAATAACTTCGTATTACCTCTTTCTTGATACAGCATGGTAGCTGCTGTAACTAAATATCCCCATCTAACACTGTGCCCGATAGGTTTGTTTAGTTTCCTTATAGGTTTATTTTGTTGGAAATACTTTCCAGATAGTGCTGATAAGATAAATCTTATTCCTAATCCTCTTGGACCATCTTTGGATAAATCACCCATCAGAGTTTCTTGTTTAGTTTCTTTTTTATCAAGAAAGATTTCTTTTTGTCTTGAAACTTCTTTAGCTCTTTTCTTTTGGGAGGTATTTTCTTTAAAGATTCGCAGTCCAAATAAAATGAATCTTCCCCTCTTCTCTAGAAGCTTTTCTGCAAGCATTAAGTATTTTTTTTCTTCTGTAAATCTGTATAGCTTGATTAATGCGATTTCTACCTCTGGGTGACCTGGGGTTTGTTTAGAAGAAGCATTAGAAAACACTTTTACCAGTAAATCAGCAGCTCTTTTTCCTAAATCTAGATAACTTTCTTTATTAGTTGCCTTATAAGAAATAATCGCTGCTTCAATTAGATGACCAAGTGTATATAACTCATGTTCTATCTGATGGTTTATCCACCTTTCACCAGGAAAATGGAACTGATTATATGTGAAAATATATCCATCTTTTTCTTGAACAGAAATAAGAAGATCAAGATAATTGGAAAGAATTTTCAATAAATCATCGTCTTTTCTAGACATTAGAATTGCTGCAGCTGCATCAACCCATTTGTGTGCGTCAGAATCAGTATAAAAGTATCCTTCCCTGAATGCATCCTTTTCTCCTTGAATAATTCGAAAATTTTCTATAGTTTTTGATTCTTCAAGTTTCTTCCATTGGTGGAAGATTGCTTCTTCTGAGTTTACTTTAAGTTTTTCAGACCAGAAACTATCTTTTATTCCGACTTGTTCAAAAGGTATCTCTAAAGACACCTGATGCTTTAACTGATGCATATTCACAATTTATTAAATCAATATAAGAAATTTTGTGAAAAATAAAAAAGATTCTATGAAAAAGCTATTTCTTCTTCATAAATCTTGGATCTATTTCTTTTCGATGAGAAGCATCAGAATAATTTTCTTTAGCTTGCTCTTTTGCTTCCTCAAGAGTTTCATCTTTATGACATTTCCATCTTAGATGTGTTGATGCTGGTTTACCACACCATGGGCAAAATAAATCGTCAAGTAAATCCATAATTTTATTGTGTGCATGTAAATTCCTTCTATGCTTTCCTCGTTCCTCAATAATGGGTTTTGTAAGAATTTCAACTGCTTTCTTTTTACCAACTGAAACAGCTTTTTTCACTATCTCAATCTCATCTTTGGGAATCTCAATACTATAGCCTTCCTTTGAATCACCAACAACTTCAATAGGAATACCTTCAGTTAAAATAGCCTCTTGCTCATCTTTGGGTGTTTTCTTAATTTGAGAAACAAACTTGCTTGCTTGATCTTTCCCCATATCCAGTTCGACAATTTTTTCATAAGTACTTTTTTGCAAATCTGGATCGCTAATTGTCGACAATCTTGAAAGTACTCTCTCTGGTATTCTATCGTCAACTGGTTTACTTAATTCCTCTGTAATAATATCTGGGGCAACGCTTGCAGCTTCTAACCATAATCGTAAAGTATTAGATTTGATATGTATTTTTGCACAAATCTCATCAATTTTTTCTTCAGTTGGAATTAAAGAAAGGTTTCTTGACTTTTTCCTCTCAATACTATTAATGATATTGGCTAAGCTTTTAGGTGTTTGTACGATTCCTTCACTCCTAAAAATCTCCATGACTCCACGACCCTTTTCAATCATGTACAGATCTTTTCGATGTATATTTTCAATTAAAGATTCTATCCTTTGCTGACTTTCATCAATATCTTTAACAATCGCATAAATTTTCTTCAAGCCTGCAAATTGAGCAGCTCTCCATCTTCTTTCTCCTGCGACTATCTGATAAGTTTCGTCTCCAGTTTGTCTTAATAAAATAGGATTTAGTAAATCGTAAGCTTTTATTGAATCAGCTAATTCTTCAATTGCTTCTTTATCAAAGGTTTCTCTTGGTTGAAAAGGACTTGGACTTATTTTTTCTATAGGTATTTGGACTATTTCCATTTATATTCACCCATGTTCTTTTATTAATTCAAATGCAATATCCTTCCAAGGGTATTGTTCTATTACCCAACTATCCTCTTCTGTATTAATACAAAGAAGCTTCACGCTTTCTCCATTACCATTTTTCACTACTTCCTTCATCTGAGATATTGCTTCAGGTCGTGTAGTGAATATCCATTTCTCGGTACCAGCATCTAGAACATAGAATTGATTATCATCTAATTTCAAAGTTTTCACCTAGTTTCATCATAGAATGCATTCTTAGGATGTTTTACATTTATAATTCTTATAAATCACTTAAAAAGTGATTGTATTACTACGATTAGAACCTATTATGAACTTTTTTGTCGGGAATATTTTCACTTTTTACTAATTTGCATAGATTGGAAAAAAGGATAATAAGAAAAGCAGATATCATCCTTAATTTATTTGTCATGCTCTTTTTAGTTTCACTGGAGTTTAGGACGTCTAAGGTTGAATCTGTTTTTTCGTTTCATGTGAAATATTATTAATAACTAACGCTCTCAACTATTGTGACCAACTCATATACTATAATTATAGATTCGGTATCAGATTTTCCAAAGGAGCTTGAAGAAAAATATAAAGTAACCATTGTTCCTGCGAGAGTCATTATTGGGAGTGAAGATTTTCTAGATAGAGTTGGAATTACTCGAGAAAAATTCTTACATGAGATTGTTCATTCAAAAGAAAAAATCACAACATCTCAACCCTCTCCTAAGGATTTTCATGATGTCTTTTCAAAAACTCTAGAAGAAACTGATCACATTCTTTATCTTGGTGTTAGCCACAAACTAAGTGCTACTTTTCAAAATGCATCAATAGCATCAAGAAGATTCAAAGGAAAAATTACATGTATTGATACTTTATCGATTTCTCTTGGAATTACAGCAATAGCCCACCATGCAGCTCTACGAATAGAACAAGGTATGGAACTGAGTCCACTAATTGATGAAATCAAGGAAATGATGAAAAATACCAAGATTTACATTTTGGTTGAGGATTTAAAATACCTTCTTAGAGGTGGAAGGATTGGAAGGGCTCGACATGCTATCGGATCTTTATTGAACATGAAACCTTTACTGCATTTTGTTGAGGGGGAGATAGATGCTCTAAAAAGTATTCGAGGTGTGGAAGCAGGTTATGAAGCGATGATAGAAGAAGTTACAAGAGACGCTCAAGAATTTGGTAATTTCGTTCTATCTGGAGCGTATGGTATTGAAAACAACAAATTTGAGAGGTTATCTAAATCTCTTCAAAATAAGATTCAACCCTTGAGCTATTTTTATGAACCTATTGGACCAGCTGTAATCTGCCATGTTGGACCTAATGTAGAGGCGTTTTTCATAACCAAGTTACCAGAGAGTTCAATTGAGATATATAAATAGAAAGAATCACTCTTTAACTGCTTTTATTGAAAAAACTAGTGGTAGGTTATACTTGTCATTTTTGAATGTCCAAACCCCCTTTTCTTTCTCTTCCATGTACGGGAATTGTTTAAAATAAGTATGTGGATATTCTTTAATTTCTTGGATTTTCAATCCTGCTTGAATAAGTGATGTAATAATAGATCCAAAAGTATGTTGCCAGTTATAATTATCAATGTTTTCAAGAGATTTTTCTTGTTCAGTGTATGTATATTCAGTTTTGTAGTGAAGTGGATCTTTACCATAGAAGTAGGGATATTTGTATTCCAGTTTGTTAGTATTTTCATCATCAAAAATCCATAGAAATGGATGAAATTCAGAAATGAAGAAAGTTCCACCTTTCTTAAGATATTTAGAAACAATCTTTGCCCATTGTTCAATATCGTGTAACCAGCATAGAACACCATAAGATGTAAAAACTATGTCAAATTCCTCATCTAATACATCAGGAAGATCGTAAATATTAGAACAAATGAACTTTGCAGGAAGTTTGAGATGATCATTGATTTCATTTGCTAGCTTAATTGACTTATCTGAAAAATCCACTCCTACAACATTAGCTCCTAATCTTGCCCATGAGAGTGTATCCATTCCAAATTGACATTGGAGATGGAGTAAAGACCTATCTTTAACACTTCCTAGACTTTCAAGTTCGATCTTCTGTAAACTGTTTTTACCCCCCATAAAACCTTCAAGATCATAGTCAGAGGATTTTGCGTGAACTGCAGCGGTTTCATTCCATCTAGCTAAATTAGCTTTCAAGTATTCATCCATTTTTAATCAATTTCGAGACATAGTATCTTCTTAAATGAATAACGATTTGCGAGAAAAAGAGAAAAGAAAGAGATTTCACTCAGGAAGTTTAATATTTCTTGTTGCTGGATTGAAATCAATTACATCTAACTCTTCCAAAGACAATAATGATGATTTAATCAGAACAGCTGTAGAGTCAAGAAGTTCTGCAATTTCATCAATTGTCATACTTCTTGGATGTGCTTCTACAAGTGCTAAGTAAATCTTTCCTTGATTTGTTGAATTCAAAATCGAACGTATACTGTCATTTTGAGACATTATAGGCTCTTCTTTCGATTTGAAATCAGTATATTCTTTTTCAGTTGACTCTAAGTTTTTCTTAAGTTCATCTTGAAGAGCTTTATTTTGTTTGTTAGCAATTTTAAGTGTGTCAAATTCAGCTTTCAGCTTAACAAATTTAGTAAGGGTTTCTTCATATTGTGTATCTATTTTCTTTAGATTCTTGTCCCTTTCACTAATGAGAATATCTTTTTCCTTTACTTGAGATCTTAAATCTTCCATAATTTGATCTTTTTCTGCAACTTTTTCTAGTTCAGCTTCAAGTTCACTTTGAAATGCGTTAAATTCGTTTATTGTTTTTTTCAGTAATTTTTCTTGTACTTGGTATTTATCAGCGAAACTGGAATTAGTAGATTTGAGTTCTATTTGAACACTCTTTAATCCGTTATCAATATCTCTAGAAGATTTTTCTAGTTTCTCCAAACTAGCATCCCTTCGTTTCTTATCTTCATTGATGAATTTTTCAAGTGTTCTTATCTTTGTCTCGAGATTCTTTATATCTTCAGTTAATTCTTCGTTACTTTTCTTCTTAGCCATAAGATCACCTACAAATATATGGTATACTCTAAGGAAAGAGATGTTTTAAAGATTACTTAAAGGGAAATAGAAATTGAATAAAAAATCAGAAAGGAAGGAAAAAGAAAAAAAACTTAAGCTTAATGGAACGTTCCAATAACCATGTATTGTAATTCTAAAGCTTTGTATCTTTCCTTTTCCAACTCTTGTCTGATTTTATAGTTTTGATAAGCTTCATATCCTGGACAGTTTTTATTATCATACTGACATTCAAATAATATTTCAGCGAGCTGATCAATTAATTTGATTACTTTGTCTTCATCATCAATTTCCACATTAGACAATGTTTTAACGTTCTTGAAGGATCTTATTAGCTCGTTTTTATAGTCTGATTTTAGTGACATGATACCACCTCTGATATACGATTTTTATTATTCTTATTAATTATCAACCACAACTTGTGAGTACAAATTGTGTCATTTTCTACCATTAAAAGGATATAAAGAGGTTAAAGGAAAGAACCTTTGTGCAAAAGAAGCTTAGTTAAGGATTTGTTATGCTCTTCTTTTAGAGCAGAGCGGAGGATATGATTCTTATACTTATCATGGTCTGATGAGTACTCATCTGCAAGAGTATAATTATACATATTCTCTGCAACCTGATTAAGAATCTGGAATAAGCTCTCTTCTTCAACAAACTCGTAATTATACAGTTCTTTTAATGCGTTGAAATTTCTTATTAATTCATTTTTTTGTTCGACTTTCAATACCATTTTATTTTTCACCCGAATTTTCTTATTCCGAGATTGTCAATATTCTCAATCTCTGAGAACACCTTCCCACCAGCATATATAAAGATTTCTCATTATGCGAAAGTAATATGTGGTATGAAGAATTCATTCTTGTCCCAACGAAAGTTTAATATATGTTTCTGTGATAAAATTATACAGGTGAAAAATAAACATGAGCACACCAGAGGGATATACAGACGTTCCAGAAGATTACGATTATTTATTGAAACAAGTAGAAATAATTAAAGATCGAGAGAAAGTGGAGATGTTCTACGATCAAGGTTATTGGCCAATTCTGGCGATTCTAAGAGAGGGGCGTTTATCAGTAAGAGAAATAACTGTTAAATCAAATCAACTTATTGAAAAAAAAGAATTACCCAAACTTAAAGAAAAATTAGAAAATTGGGAAATTCCTGAAGATAAAGAAGAATTAAAAGGGATTCTAAATAAAATATCTAATTGGGAAACACTTCAGGTTAAAGATAAAGATAAAGATAAAGGTAAAGATAAAGGTAAAGATAAAGATAAAGATAAAGATAAAAAGTATATTAGAGTTCTTACCGAAGATAAAATTAGTAGTTTAATAAAAAAAGACAAATACTCCAAAGAAGATGCTAAACTCATTAAAGATGTTTTGTTGTTGTATAAACTTGACAATCTCAAGAAATCAGATAAGACAATCTATCGATATGTGAACGAATTAACTCAAGCAGGCCTATTAATAAAAGCGGGGCAACGAGTAAAAGTTATTACTCATAAAACAGCTACAGAAACAC
>JAUWEG010000098.1 GCA_030608385.1 Candidatus Heimdallarchaeota archaeon | reverse complement strand
AGATTGTTGTCTAGTATGATAGACATATGTCTCAAGTCTATGTTGAGTTGTTCTGCCAACTACACCTATTTCTGTTTCAGGTGCTGATGTGTTCAGGACATAAAATAACGAATTATTTTTCTCTATTGTGTTTTCGATATCAAAATACTTATGCAGTAATGTTTCACCAAAACCTCTCAAATCATTAGGTCCAGGACAAAATATTAACTTGTCTGAATATGGTGAAAATGCTTTAACAGCTGATTCATAATCAGAAGTTCTACCTTCTGATGTCATGTTTCCACAATGAAGTATTAAATCGGGATTGGTAATATTGATCAAATTTATTCCTTTCTGAAACAGTTCTTTTTGATTATTACCAGCTCCAAAATCTGTACCAGCAATTTGAGCCAGTCTGAGCCATATTCCACCTGTTGAATCTACCATTCTAAATCGTCTGGTTATGGTCTTTAATTCATTCTTGATTGTATCTCCATTTGTTTTCATTATCTTAACTTTAACTTCTTTTTCGGGAGTTATTTCCACATAGTTGAATGATCTTGAACCTCCGCTACGAGTCTTGTAACTAGAAACACTTCCTGCTGAAATAATAATAGTATCTTCTACTTTGTAGACATTAGGATGATGTTTGTGACCTGTGAAAACTGCATCAACGTTATGATCTAATAGAACTGAAAGCATATCACCTGCATCAACAGCGTTTGACCTTTCTCTTCCTGTTTTGGGAATGGGTAATATATGGTGATGAAACCCTATAAGCTTTAACTTCGCATCTCCATACTTCATAAGTATCTTTTTTGTATAGTCAAGAGCTTCTCTTCCGAATCTCCCCCCATCTCGATCAGGTATACAAGAATCCAAACCTATGAAAAGAACTTCATCAGAATATTCTCGAAATTCTCTAGGTCCAACTTTCTTTTCCCATACTTCAAATCCTCCAGACCGAGAATCATGGTTACCTATAATCCAGTAAATCTTTGGTGAAATGATTTCTTTCCGCAATGTATCGGCTAGTTCATATTCCTCGATTAACCCATCCTGTGTTAAATCTCCAGAAAATACTGCAAAATCGTGTGGAGTTTTGTTTATTACAGAAACTGCTTCATCATAACTGCTTCTAATGAATTGGGCACGCGGAGTGAAATGTATATCACTGAAATGAACTATTCTTACAGATTTATCCATCAAGAACAGTAATGATTGAAGGGTAATTATCTTTATCGCTTGTCTTAACTTTGATTGCACTTTACAAAATCTTTAATTTCTTAGTAGCCTAGATAATCTTGATGACACTTAGAACCTACGAAATTGACGACCCAGTTTCGAGTGTGATGACCAAAGGAGTTCTTTTTGTAAAATCTTCAAAAAATCTATCTGAAACAGCTTCTATCATGGCAGATTTCGACGTGGGGTCCTTGTTAGTAGGAGATAATGGTAATGCGGTTGGTATCGTAACAAGTAAAGATATCATCAAAGTTATTTCTGAGGGCAAAGAATTGAAGAAAATAAAAGTTAGAGATATTATGCAAACACCACTAATAAAAATCAGTGCTCACGAAACTATTTCTTCAGCACTTCTAAAAATGAAAGAACAAAAAATTAATCATCTAATTGTTGTAGATGGAAATAAAATAATTGGAATGATCAATCCGCTAAACTTGTTGATTTAATAGAAAAAAAGCAAAAGTAATAGGGGTAAGTTTTTCAGTGAGTTTTTTGCTTGTTCTAGTATACAATTTGGAAAGTGAGTTTTTTGAGTGAAAAAGAGGAATCTTTCTCTCCTGATTCAGTAAGAAAAAAACAGAAATTAAAAACCATTCTTACAATAATAGGAGAAAGTCTTGACTCATATTTTAAATCACAAATTTTCGAAACAACAGGTGAGCTACCTTCTTTGATATCTATAAAAGAAGTAAACTCAATAGAGAAAGGTACCTCAAAATCTAAAGTCCATTTCGTCACATATTACCTGAATACTGATATTGGTGAGCAATCAATCAATCTGGTTGTTAAGTTTTCAGCTGATGAAATAAGATACAATAAAGAAATAAAAAACTATGAAATAATCTCAAAAGCTACTGAAAGATTCCCAGGTATTTATATTCCTAAGATAGTCTATAAGAGTCACCCCAATAGGAGTATAATCTACGAAGGTATAATGGGTAAAAGTTTTAGGGAAACGAACCTTGATAAAAATTTTAAATATCAATTAGCTGGTCAAACCCTAGCTGCCATCCATGGAACAGAGACTGATAAATTTGTTACAGAACCTTATAAAAAATTGATATTATATCTTTTATCGACGCTAAAGGATTCAGATTTAGAAGGAGAAATATTAGAATCAATGCTTCCTTCATTTCGTTCTTTAGAGAAATCACTAGGTTCAACATTGATTCATGGAGATTTTCATCAAGGGAATCTGCTCTTTTCATCAGAAGCTACAGCACCAGTAAGTGAGATTATAGAAGAGTTCCCACCAAGGATAAAAGTATACATCATAGATCCAGAATTTGTTATGCCAGGTAGAGACAGAGCAGAAGACATTGGAACTTTTTTTGCTAAGCCATTAATTAAGGAATTTCAGAAATATGGTACATTTGATGAAACAAAGAAGGATATCAGTGCATTCATCAAGGGATATGATTTTGCGCTTTCAAAGATGGAATCCAATTATACTCTTCAAGATCTTTATTCGGGGGGCATAACAATCGATTTTCACGTATCTTCCTACATTCTATATGATATCAGTGAAAAGATTGAAAACAAAAAAAGTAAACTCGAAGATGAAGATATGCAGGATAAAATCAATCTTCTTCGAAAAATATTGACTGATAAGCTAGTGGAATAGATCAATGGGATTCATTTATTTTATTTTATAAATGTTTTAGACAAAGCCCATTTTGTTCTAATGTAATTTAGAAGCTCGAAATATAATTTACTTTCAGAGGTTGATATTAGTTCCAAACCATTAGTTGACGGATTATATGAAACAACCACAAAGTATGTTTCTCCTTGATAATTAACTTCTACTAGAGCTGTTATTCCATCTAGAGCAGAAAGATCTCCAAAGATTAAATTGATGCTATGAAGAGTGTTGATTATTTCCAGCATGTCTCTTCCAGAAATCTGTTCAAGAATTATCAAATCAGATTTAAATTTACCAATTCCTGTTGAGTCTGCAAACATTACTTCTAACTCTGTTTTTTTATCTTCAGGTATGAATTCAAACTCTATTTGTATTGTTTGTACATTCCCAAGATAGTTGATTCTTTGCAGCTGATTTGCTAAATGGTATATTTCTGGAGAACTTTCAACTTTATGACTCACAATAACCTCACTAAGAAATACATTAGGATATTCGACTATTATAAGCTTTATCATGATTTGTTCGAAAATTAGAACTAGTTATGTGTATTACCATAGGAAAGCTATGTGTTTAAATAGCGATTTAATTATGATTCCTCCATCAGAGAAATTACTCGGCACATATTAGTTCGGTATTATGAGAAAAATATCTAAGAATATAAGTAAAACACAGAATACTCTATCGCGGATAAATTCCCTAGAAACTCTCTAGCAATCGCGGATAAAATACTGAGATTGCTTTTATAAGAGTAACATATCCGTATAACTTACATAGCAAGGGGATAAACAAAAATGGCAGATGAAGAAATACCAGTTTCGGGAAAAAAACTTCTTTCTATTTTGGAAAAAAAGGGACCATTAACTCAAAAGCAACTAATTAAAGCTTCTGCGATCCCTGCAAGAACTGCAAGATACGCTCTAAGAAGATTAATAGAGTTAGGGTTAATAATTAAAAGAAGTAATTTAAACGATATGAGGTCAGTATTCTACTTTATTGTAGACAACTAAGCCCTTTTTTCCTTTTTCCATCTTTTATTTTTCACTTTTTCAAAGTTAAAACAGATATGATTTTCTTGATTATTTTTAGGTTTCCTTATCAACAAAGTTTTTTTATTTTAAACTATCACTAATCATATGGATAACGAAACTTGTGACTTGGCAATTATTGGTTCAGGTTTGACTGGCATATCAGCAGCAATTGCTGCTTATTGTAAAAATCCAGATATAACGATTAAATTATTTGGTATTCCTTTTGATTCAAATACTGCTAAAAAGGGAGAAATCGAAAATATACCTGGTACAAGCAAAGTAGTTGGTGTAGATTTCATCCAACAACTTATTGAACAAGTGCAGAGTTTTAACACAGAATTTGACCATGACAAGATTACTTCTGAACACGTGGAAGGAACCCCTCATGAGGATATCTCTTCTGAAATAAAACAAGATTTTCCAATATTAGATTTTACAAATGAGATGGTTAAATCGATATCTAAAAGTGAAAAAGGATTCAAAATTATTACTGAGCAACAATCTATTGAAACTAAAACAGTTATTATCTCAACTGGTCTTCCTGAGCTTAAACACACCATTAAGGGAGAGGATGAATTTGTTAACAAGGGTGTATCTCACTGTGCAGTATGTGATGGTGCTCTCTTTCGTGGGAGGAATGTCGCTATCATAGGCATGGGGAACTTTGTTGCAAGGGGAGCTCTATTTCTGCGTAAATATTGTAGAAAAATAACACTTCTATGCCCAAATGACAATTTAGGTTGTGATAAAAGATTCTTAAAGAAATTGAACGCATCGTCTAATATTAAAATAAAAAATAATATTGATCTTGATAGTATAGAAATTTATGGAAATCAAACTGTTGAAGGGTTAAAATATCAAGAAGAAAGTGAGATAAAAGAACTGTCAATAAATGGTGTTTTTATAGAGTTAAAGGATAAACCTGATTTGTCAATATTGGGTGACTTGAATATTGAAGAAACAGAAGAAGGATTCATTAAAACTCAAGCAAATAACTCAACAAATTTAAATGGATTATTTGCAGCAGGAACAATTCGAGGAGAGATGGATTATATTCCAATTCTAATGGGAGATGGATATAAAACTGGAATCTATGCTATCAATTATCTTGAAACGAACAAGAAGGATTAGCATTCTGGGAATTCTTTTTATATTCTGTTTCACACATCATAGTTGTGAAATTAGCATTTGTATTCGCTCATCCTGATGATGAAACTTTGAGTTCAGGTGGAACCATAGCTAAGTATTCTACTTTGGGACATGAAGTTAGTACTTTGTGTTTATCATCAGATTCTGTGCGAAAGGGGGAATACTTTAACTCAACCAAGATACTAGGAGTTCATAAACCTATAATTTTTGATTATCTAAATGTAGAAAATAAAAAACAAGAGATAACAAAAGATTTCATTGATTATTTGCTCGATTTTAGACCAGAAATCGTTGTAACTCATCTAGAAAATGATTATCACATTGACCATAGAGCAACTTACAATATTGTTTTGGAAGGAATTGAATGGGCAGCTCATGAAACACAGCATAAGAAACCTCATCTTGTAAATAAGTTATATGTTGCTGAAACTACAATCTTGATTCCAAATCCACATATTTTAGTTGATATTAGTAACTATTATGATCAAAAAGAAGAAGCGATAAAATGCTATAAGTCACAGCTTTCCAAAGGAGGGAATAATTTTTACATTAATTTTCATAAAAATAGAACACAGATGAGGGGAGCTCAAGCTTCAACAAAACATGCAGAGGCATTTCTTAAAGTTCCATTAAAGCAAAACAGCCCTTTTTATGAAAAGAAGCACTCGGAGCTTTAAACTGGTTGATTCAGGGAGGGATGTAGAAAAAGTTTTGGCGGGCCAGAACGGATTCGAACCGTCGACCAACTGCTCCGCAGGCAGCCATTCTATCCAAACTGAACTACTGGCCCATTTCTTAGTAAATCTAAGTTGATGCTTTCTAATCCCCCTCCTCTTTATATTTTTCGATTAAATATTAGTTCAAGTAAGATAGTTAATGTTCTTATATCTTTCAATAATTTTTTTGTTAATATCAGCTTGTTCTTTTTTATGATAAAAATCCCAAACACTTATTTCCTTTATCTGACCAGCTTCTAAAATAGTCATTTTTGCAGGTCGAAGGTTTTTTTCTGAATCAATAATTATTTTGGCTTCTTCTTCAAGCTCTTCCAACCTTATGTTGATTTTAAGATAGTGCTCAAAAAGATGATAATCATTCCATAGCAGTTTAATCAATTCTTCTACTGTAATCTGACCCCTTTTTGTGGTAATAGTATGTAAATGTTGCTCGATAGTTTTCTTTGCAATATCCTTAGATTCTTTGGTATATCCCCAAAAGCTAGACATATTACTTTCATCTATCTCAGTCTATCAAACCTATTTAAGCCCCACAAAAAAAACTTTCTTGAAAACTATGGTTTGAAACCATTAAATCAACAAATGAAAATAATTGCATGTGAAGTTTTATTAATGACGTGTTTGGTTTTAGTGTATACTGCTTGAAATTTAGATATTTCTGAGGTGAATTAAATTACAGACATTACAGATAATCATAGAATTAAGGAGTTACTGAAGAGAATAAAGAACATGAGAAGAATTGGATTAGATACATATATGCTACCAATCCAAAGTGCTGCTTCAAGCAAAGTGCTTATCGATGGTCAAGAATATTTAATGCTTGGTTCTTATAGTTACTTGGGACTCATAAATCATCCAGATATAATTCAAGCAGGCCATGAAGCTTTAGATAAATATGGTACTGGAGCGGGTGGAGTTAGATTATTAACAGGGACTACAGATTTACATTGTTTGTTAGAGAAAAAAATTGCTAGTTTTAAGAGAACTGAAGATGCTTTAGTTCTGAGCAGTGGTTACGTAACAAATATGACAGTAATATCGACCTTATTTGGGAAGGATGATTTAATTGTAATTGACAAATATGATCATCAGAGTATTTATGATGGTTGTATTCTTTCAAAAGCAGATTGGAAAAGGTTCAATCATAATGATATGGATGATTTATCGAGAGTTCTAGAAGAGAATAGGGAAAACTATAAACGTGTAATAGTCATATGTGATGGAGTTTATAGTATGGATGGAGACATAGCTCCAATGCCTGAGATTATTGAAATAGCAAAACAATATGATTCTTTTACTATGGTAGATGAAGCTCATTCAATTGGAACAGTAGGTCCAAATGGAAGAGGTGTTGATGATTATTTTGATCTTGAACCTGGAGCTGTTGATATCTACATGGGAACTTTAAGCAAGGCAATTCCATCAATTGGAGGGTATATTGCTGCGAAGAAGGATGTGATTAACTATTTGAAATTCACTTCCAATGCGTTTATTTTTAGTGCTGCTCTTCCACCAGTTTCAACAGCAGTCGCTCTCAAAGCACTTGAAATTATTGAAACAGATAAAGAACGTATAAAATCCCTTCAGAAAAACTATGCTATGTTCATTAGTGGTGTTAAAGCAATAGGTTATGACACATTAAAGAGCAAGGACACACCAATTGTTCCTGTCGTAATTGGAGACGATGTTAAAACATTTCGATTTGCAAAGCAAATGAAAAAGGAAGGAATTTTGGTTCCACCAATAGTATTTCCTGCGGTTCCTAGAGACAAAGGAAGATTAAGATGTTGTGTAATGGCAACTCATACTGAAGAGGAAATTAATTATATTTTAGAAACCATGGAAAAAATCGGTAAAAACCTGAAGGTTATCTAAATTTCCCATTAGTAATTAGACACTTTAACAGTTACATTTATCTGCATTAAATATATTTTCTAGATGGACGAAGCGAAAGGGCAACTTTCGGCATATTGCTGAGGAACCTCCTGACTCCAAAAAAACGATGTGGATGCAAATCCACCATATGAGAATATGGCTCTTGGAACAGAAACGAACGCCCCATTTTCGTAAACAATGATGCGATAAATAGAGTGGTAACATTTCTAGAAGTAAATTGCTGAGAAGAAAATGGGATACGATGAAACGGCCAAACATTGTGGAGCAAGCTTAAGTAGAGTTCATATGAACTGGGTAAAGCGCTTAGATGAATGTTGCCAGGAAGATCCTAAAGGCTTCCGAACAGAATCAGGGGTATTTCTGCATCGTCCAACAAATTTCTCTTTTTTAGATGCTGAAAATTGCTTACAGTAAGTTTATTAAACCTCTTCTAAGATGTTATCTCGAATAAAAAAATAGACGTGTATAAATGCTTAGGAGGTTATTGAACAGTAGCATTCTATCTATAATTGTAGGATTTTCCCTTTTTATAACGATTTTAAATCCTGCATCTAATGTAGCGGTAGCTATGATGCCTCCTTTAGAGAACAATTCTCAAATTATTTATAAGAACTATGAAAATGCTACTTTCATTTGTTATCCAGTTCTTGAGGAAATAACAAGGGGGGAGGATGACCTCAATCTGACTATGAAATTCAGTTATGATAATATTACTTTAATTCCAGATTCAAACATTTATTATAATATTACAAACATACTGGATGAAAAAATTTTCGAAGAGAAAGTATGGGTTAATACAACTGCTGAATTTAATCGTACAATTCCATGGCAGACTTTCAATGGTCAAGATGAGGGAATCTATACAATCGCTGCTGTTGCGAATAGTACTACAACTACATCTTATAACATTACAACTTATTTTACTCTCATAGTTCTTCCATTTGGACAAGTAAGGATGTTCTTTCCATCAAATCCTGCATTTCTTATTAGGAATCAAGATAACCAAGTTTCATGTGTTATTTCGAATGTAGGTGGAACTACAGTAACTAATGTCTCAGTAACTAATGAAATTACAAAAGCTGGAACAGTTGGTTCAATTACAAGATCTTATTCTATTTACTATTTAGAAATAGCTGAAGGAGACGAAAAAGAAGACATAATAGGTTTTTATCCAGATACTTATCTCTATCAAAAGCATTCTTTCACTATCACTTATCGAACAATAGATGATCCAGAGACGCAAAGAGTGTATCTTAGTGACCCTATTGATATAATTGTGATGCCCGATATTGTTGTTGAAAGTTTTCTGTTACCAATAAATGTGACTAT
>JAUWEG010000151.1 GCA_030608385.1 Candidatus Heimdallarchaeota archaeon | reverse complement strand
ACAAAGACATTTTACACAATTTTTCTGTTAATGATTATAGGGCTAACTACAGTTAGTATGTTAAGAAAAAGAAAAAGATAAGATAAATCGAAAAGGAAAGGTTGAAGGTTTTTAATCCTCATACTACTCAAAATCAGATTTTAAACACTTCAGAAACTTTTCTAATTCAACGAAAGGGATATAAGTTCACTAACCTATGTGTTTAGTTGAAGTAAATGAAGAGAGCGGTGTTATTTTTTATCTTAAGTTTAATGCTATTGAATTCTTCTTTATGTGCTATAGGTGTAGAAGAACCACAATATGAGCCATTATTTCTAATCAATCTTTTATCCCCTAATACAAGTGCAGCAACAAATCAATGGTCAATTCTTGTAGAGAATCAATTACCAAAAATTGGCATTGGTGTAGAATTCCATGAATCAACTGGATGGGGTTGGTTTCCTACAGGACGATTATGGGATTATCCTCTTATTGATTATGATTATATTCCTACCTATAATGAAGGAGGATATGATGTGGTTTTCGTTGGATGGTCTTGGGATTTTGATTGGGATCCTACTGGTTTATATGACATACCAAGTTTACCGCCAACTGGCGATAACTTCTATCAATACGAGAATCCTGAATATGATGACAAATTAAACCAATATCTTTCTACTCACAATCAAACATTACAAAATGAGATGTTATACGAAATGCAAAATATGCTCTATGAAGATTTACCCTCAATAACTTTGATTTATCCCAAGTCTTTGTTTGGTTTTAAAGAGAGTATCGTAGGTGTGAACACTCTCTTGTTATCTGCATCAAGCTTTCACTCTGAAAATTGGGATGACCCTGCTGATCATGTTATCAAATATGCTATGGCAGCGGATCTCAGAGAATGGAATTCATTTGTTTTGGAATCATACTATGATAGCTTATGGATGCAATCAGTTTATGGCTCACTCTTTCGAAGAAATCAAAATACTCTTGAATGGGAGCCATATTTAGCTGCTAATTATGAAATAAGTTCTGATGGTTTGAATTATACTGTAACTTTGGATCCGAATGCTAAGTTCAGTGATGGGAGTCCAGTATTAGCAGAAGATGTTGATTACACTTATGAATTACACGTAACTCCTGCTGTAGGTTCAAGTAGATATTCTAAAGTAAATACTTGGTTTGCAAATAATAATTCAATACAAGTAGTAGATTCACATACTATCAACTTTAACTTTACTGCTCTACACTCATTCGCACCAGATATGATGTCTTTCGAAATTATTGACAAAAGTGAAGTAGAACCTTTAATTTCTTCATTTGGTTATAGTATTTTCAATGATGCTCCTTTAACTAGTAATGCTCAAAATTCTTTAGTCAAGTCATGTGGTCCTTTTATGTTAGATACGTTTGGAGTAGTTAATAGTACAGCAAAAATGATTCCTAATCCTTATTGGGATGATACTATAGTTTCAGGTGCTAATCAACCTCTGTTGGATAAGTTATACTTTGAGTTTGTTAGTGGTGCATCAACAGCTAAAGCAGAATTAATTGCAGGAAATATAGATATAGTCGATTCTCAGTACTATTTCTCCTTCGAGGATTTTGATACAGTTGGAATAGAAGCTAGAACTGCGATTGATCCATCTCACCAAGAGATAGCTATAAACATGAGACACCCAATTATAGGAACTGGAGAGTTAACTCCACTAGGAACAGAAAAAGCAGCAAAGAACATTAGAAGGGCTATAAGTCATGCTGTACCTAGACAAATAATAGTTGATGATATTTTGAATGGCTTGGGAAGTCCAGGAATAACCCCAATGCCACCAGTATGTGTAGGATTCAATGACGCAATGCAGCCGTATGAATACAATTTGACTCTAGCTAGAGAATACATAGAAAAAGCTTGGTATGAATTGATAGAGATAACACCTACACCTACAACAACTACAAATTTCACAATTCTTCTACTAATGATAATTGGGTTAACAACTATTACCTTTGTAAGGAAAGGAAAAAGAAAAAGATAAAAATAAACCTAAAGGAAGGGAGGTAGTTTTTTAATCCTCATAAACTTCAAAATCAGATTTGTCAGCACCACATTCAGGGCAGACCCAATCATCTGGTACATCTTCCCATTTTGTTCCTGGATTGATTCCTGCATCAGGGTCTCCAAGGTCTGGATCATAAACATAACCACAAAGTGTGCATATCCATTTGTCACTCATTTTTTATTCCTCTTTATTGATTTGAGCTAGTCTTCTAAGTTAGGTATATATATTTTACTCCTCACCCATTATTCTCTTGAAAATTCTGTTTTTTTCATCCTAATGCCTAAGTAATTCCATTTGCTAGTATTTTTTCTATCTGTTTTAAGGAGATATTCGTCTTGTCCCACACCAGCTCTTTATTGTCCAAAAACAGTTCGAAAATATTTCTAATACTTACAATACTTTGATTATTATCTTCCAGAATCAGCTGATAACTTGTCCAGAAACCACACGCACGACAAAAGAACTCTGGATTCTTATTGAAATCCTTCTTTATGTTTAACAAGAAATCTGCTAATTCTTCAATGGAATTCATTTCGAAGCTTTCTACCTCTTCTGCTTTACTTTTTCCAGTATTTGGATCAATAAAGTTGTCATACTCTACTATAGAAAGTTTCCACATAGATGAATTTCCTGCTAAATGTTACTAGCAAACTATTATAATCAAAATTATTTAAAAACTCGAGAAAAATTTAGATGTTTTTGTTAATTCTTCTCAAATCATTCATCATTATTTGATTCTTCTGATTCATCTGCTGATTCTTCATCGCTTTCTGCGACAATCTCCTCAGCTTCGAACCCAAAAGTAACTTCGTCTGCTTCCAAAATAACTTCTTCTGCATCTAGTTGTAATTCGTCAACTTCAGTTTCTTCCATTTCATCAACATCTAGTGTTTCAGCTGGTTCTAACTCTACAATGTCCTTTTCCGGAGCTGATTCAACACTTGATTGTAGCTCACTAGATTCTTCCACTTCTTTTATTGTTATATTGTTTGCTTCATCAGAAACCTCTTCTTCCTCTGCAATTTCTTCTGGTTCAGGAATCTCATCAAAATCATCTTCAGCGATTATTTCTTCTAGAGGTTCTTTTTCTATTTCATCTTCATCTTTTTTAGGAGGTTGAGGAATACCAAATGATTCTGCTTTCACCTCTAAATCTATAGTTTCTATGTTGACTTCTTCTGCTTCTAGCACAACTTCTCTTGAGGAGACTATTTTTCCTTCTTCTATATCTTCTAAATCATCCTCAATTTCCCTGAGCTCTTTATCTAGATTATTCCCGTGGTCTAAATCTTCGAGAGGAACGCCAATATCAGCTAAATCTTCTTGTTTCAGAGAAAATTCATGCTCGAAACCGTCCATTGCAACTTCTTTTGCATGGAGCTGTACTTCTTCAGCTTCTAAATTCACAGTTTCTGTTTCAAAGAGGTCGAGTGTATCATCAAAATCTCTCGCTATCGGAATACCATATGTTTCTATATATGCCAAGAGCTTTGGATCTCTTGCTCGAATCAGGTTGTCTATTCGTTTCAATTCCTTATCTACTTGTTCAATTATTTCAATTTCTGTAGCAATATCAGAACGTTCTAGAAGAGCTTGTAAGTCTACTTCTACTTGTTCAATAACATCTCCGAGTTCTTTCAAACTAGATTCTAAATCTACTTTTTGTTCTTTAGTTCTTTCTTGAAGAATACCTTCTTGAAGGAAATAAACATTAGTTATTCGATCTAAAACTTCTTGATGAGTAGCTTTTGAGCCAAGAGGTTCTATTTTAGGAATAAACTTTTTTAATGTACCAACATATTTCTCAAACTGGTTTTTAAGATTGAAAGTGATCTTCTCTGTTATTGCTATTATGATATACTCTCCAATCATATCAATAAGGAGGTCTCGACCTTGTTGTGTAACTTCACTTAAAACTAGATCTTCCTCAAGAACACTTTGGGAGAAAATATTAATTGCAGCAACTAGCATCGGAACTAAAGATGCTTCGGTCTGGTATTCATGTTTAGTTGTAAAACGATATTTCATAACGGCTGAATCTGCATCTACAAGAGCAATCCCATAAAGTTTTGAACCTACAACTTTAGGAGCTTTAACAAATTTAAATCCTTGATATTTCTTTAGGGTTTCAGACATTTTATCAGATTGTTGAAAGCCCTTATCCTCTAATATTGAAGCAAATTTCTCTATTTTCTTATCTTTATCGATTTCTTTTAACAAGGTTTGAGCTTCTCTCTGCACTTTAGGATAATTAAACTTCTTAGCTAATTCATTTGCTTCAGATATAGCTTCTATAGCCTTTTCTTGTTTGTTTCCATGTATCAGTAATAATCCTTTCAAGATTTGGATATCACACAATAGTCTTGGAATAAATTGTTCTTCTGATAGATATGTGAGATTGTTGAGATAACTAAGAACTGATGAATAATCATTTAGTTCATTGGTATCATTAAATCTATCAAGATGTAATTCAGCTAATTCAAACTGAGCTTTAATAAGAAATTCAATATTATCTAAATCCGATGCTGCTTTATTTGAGATTTCAAATGAATGTATTGCTTCATCAATCATACCTTTTTTCTTGAATAGAAGACCTTCAAAATAGTATATATTCGGTTTAACACGTATTTCTCCGACCTCTTCAAGCTTCTGTTTACATAGTTTTATTGATGTTTCCGCTAGTTCAAAATTATCTCTTTCAATTGCGATCCAAGCAGACAATAAATAAGGTTGAATAAGATTTAATTCCATTTCTTCTTCAAGTCTTAGAGCAACATCAAGCATTTCTTTTGCTTCTTCATATCTTTCTAAAAGCAGACATAATTCAGCGATATTTGTTGCACTTACAGCTTTTGCTCTGGGATTCTTGGAAACAAGTTTGTGAATTTGCCTGAGTAATCGGATTGATCTTTCAAAATCTCCTCTTGCTAACTCTAATTTAGCTGAATTATTCAACAAGCTTGCTCTATCAGCCGCTAATCCTGTTTCTTCGGTAGGAATGATCGCAGCATTGAGCATCTTCTGAGCTTTCTTAAATTCACCTTTGTTGATGAAAACAGTTGTAATCAAGTTTAATGCAACAGATTGGAAATAAGGATCTCTCTGTTTTACAGCATTCTGAAGAATTCGTCTAGCTAAGTCTTCTACTCTATCAAAATCACTCACTAATAGAAAACCTTGAGCTGCTAATGTGAATATCAGAAATGCCGCAAGTTTTCCTTCAAATTCATCAGCATAGGTGGCAATGTGATGATCTATTTCATCAGCAGTTGTCAAAGCCATAGGATAATTTTGTTCTCCATAAAGAAGTAGAAATTCCAAACTAGCTGTAATAAATGCATTTCTGGGAGTTTCTAAAGATTCGCTATATTTTTGTTGAAATTGTAATTTCAAACTAACAATTTTATTAGTCATATGGAGTCTTGAATAAGCATAAGCTCTGTAGAGATAATATTCTGGTCTGGTTAAAGATTCTGTTAGCTTTAGTAGAGATCTAAAATCACGTGTACATATTGCTGCATCAATAGATAAATCCTGCAAATCAGCATTTACAAAATTTATGGTAGAGTGCTCAATGCATGCTTTTGCAAAGCTATTCAATGAATATTTTTCTTGATCTACAGAATCGAGAAGACTTACAATAAAAGGGTCTTCAAACGTTTTTTCATGTCGTATGCTAAACGGAGCAAACATCAACTAATCTCCTTGTTTCATCTGATATCAAGTGGTCTCAACATAAATATGATAGTAACACTCTGAAATTCTAATACTTCATTACTCTAAATA
>JAUWEG010000023.1 GCA_030608385.1 Candidatus Heimdallarchaeota archaeon | reverse complement strand
TATATTCATTTTTCTATCTTTCAGATGACGGTTGATTAAGAACAGAATAGCTCCAACTTCAAGCACACCTAAAATAACGTAAATAGCGATTTTAACTGTTTCTCCTGGGGGTTGGAAGAATGCAAGTAGAATACTTACTGGCAGAAATCCTGCAGAAATAACTAGCATTGGCAGTCCAAGAACTAAATAAACAAGTTCATTCATAGCACTTGCTACACTATAACCTGCTCCAGAGAAGAACTCTATAATATAATAAGTAATGAGCATTGTTCCAACAATACATATTGCTAGAATTGATAAAACTTTAAGAAGTTTGATATTTAGAATAAATGAATAAGCAACACAAGCTACTATAACACCCGCAAGAATGACTTGCTGCATAACATTTTCTCTCTTGAAAACTTTACGTTTTCCTTTTGGTAATCCATGCATAGACGTCATCTCAAATGAAAATCATATACTTATTTATTTTACTATTTGAGCAATTGTTTCAAGAATTAAATAAAATAAAAATAAAAAAGAAAGAAAAGTGTTCTATTCTTCTTGTTTTCTTCTTCTTCGATATATAACCATGGCTTGAATTACCAACAAAGTTGCTCCAATAGAAAGCAAAGTTAGTGCATCGAAACCTGTTTTGGTAACAGGAGATTCAATATATATTGTATAATTATTTACTGTTCTATAGAACGTACCATTAATGTCAACAACACTGATAAAGAATTCAACAATTGCATTTGCATCAAATCCCTTACCAAATTCGAAGAAGTAATATGGCACAAAAGCTGTTCCATTGTAGTCCATTATAGCTGTGAATCCTGTTGTGACATTATTAGTTGGATCAAATTCTGACCAAGTGATGTTTACATGATTCTTACCTGATCGGGTCTCAAGTTCAGTTCTGTTAGTAATCTCAACAGTAATCATATATTTTTCATCTTCATAGAAGAGATTAGTTGGTAAAGTAACGTCTTGACCATCTTCATCAGTAGTCAAAATAGAAATTTCAGGAGTTGAGATGTAGACAGGTGTAGAATCAGAATCAAGTACCACATAACTATCATTTTCAGAAAAGACTTGTTTTGTAACTAATTCATCAGTGTATTCCACCATAATTCGGTAGATTATTAGATTATCATAGTCAAATGCAGAAAGAGTTCCTGAATATGAGTTAATTGCACCAATTGAACCTATAGGAGATCCTGAAGAGGTTATATCAATATTAATCCACGTTGGACCATTGTTAAGAAGATATTGAAGATAGACCTCAACATCTTTTGTATCAGTAGGTACAAATATTTGAGATTCAATAAACACCTCATTAATGTCTTGTGGATCAAGGATGTCTCTTGTTACATATTCAATTGAAGGGATAACTGTATAACTATTGTCGAGAGGATGGAGGTCTTTAATTTCATAAACAACAGAATTAATTGTAACAAGATCAATTAAAATCTCTGTTGCCCCAGGTTCATTTACATAATAATTACCAGCAAAAGTAACGTTATCAAGTTGTTTATAGAAAAGACCTAAACAATCAATTATTGAACCATATTGTCCAACAGTTCCAAAGTTGTTATTGTATACAGAAAAACCGTTACTATCAATGAAGGTTATTGCTACTCCAGCAATTGAATCAAAGGAATTTCCAGATACAATAGGAGATGTAGAACCAATAATTTGTATTCCTGTATTTAACGCCTTATAGGTTCCATCACGAATTTGCAAATACAGTGTATTTCTGGCAACAATTCCAATGTCTGAAGTGTTTACGTCATTCCCTATAAGTCTGATATATTCTGAGAACCAGATACTGACCCCATAAACAGAGTCAAATATACCATTACTAGCTAAAATACCAAAACTAGTTGACCAGAGTGTTATTCCGTATTCTGCATTAATCGCCCCATTAGCTGTAATAACTACTTCTTTAGTTTGTTCTACATAAATACCAGTTATTGTATTATTAACAATATTACCAAGAATTACTATTTCTCTTGTGGAGAATATACCAATTCCTTCCCCTACAAATGTTAAAAGGTTATATTCAATTTCACTATTTCTTCCGCCTAGAAGATTGATTCCTGTTGTAACATTATAAAATACATTAAAAGATACTACTGCATCTCTTGAATCTACTATATCAACAGACTTTTCTGATATGTTATAGAACTCATTATTTAACACTTCAATTCCGTCAGAATCTAGTACAGCTACACCATTCTCAAGATTATCAAAGTAATTGTTTATAATCCAGTTTGGTGATATGTAAAAATCAATAGCTTGATTACTATCAATGAATCTATTTTCAGTTATTAAAGCTGCTCTTGTACCTTCTGCCTCTATACAAACATCTGAAACATCTGTGAAGTTATTGTTGCTGATTGTTGAGAAATCCGCATTATCTAGTATGATACCAGTTTCAAGATTCCTGAAAAAGTTATCAGTCAATGTAATTCTTGAATCTTCAAGGTAAGCGGCTACCTTAGCATGATGGAAATAATTATTTGTTATTTCTACAGGAACGATATCATCTATTTGCAAACCAACTTCTACTGTAGTGTCAAATTCATTGTTATCAAGAATAAGATCATCTGCATTATCAATTAAAAGCCCGTAATTAACGCCATCAAATACACAATAACTGATTTCAATAGATCCACTATCAACTAGTTCCAATCCAATTTCAGCAGCAATAAATTCACTATTTTCAATCAAAATATTTTGACTACTCTTGATATAAAAAGAACAACCATTAAAATCTGTTGTATCTATGATGAAATCTGCAGCATTCCTAACATCAATTAATGCATACAATACAAAACTTTCTATGAAAGTTACAGATGATACTATACTAAGATTGCTGCTAAGATGAGTCGCTTTAATTGTGAAATTATACATACTATCTGTTGGTTGTAGAATGCTGTTTTTAACATAAAGTGTGGCACCATCTTTCAATTCTATTGTACATGAGAAAGTTTGATTTGCCAAGAAATCTACAGTTGAGTTAATAATCCTCAACTCTCCTCCTTCCTCAATTGTAATTGAACCATTGATTATTACATCGTTTGTTATTATTTCCAAACCTGTTATAATCCATTCTCCTTCTGTTGGTGGTTGAAATTTGATAAAACTGTTGGTTGCTTTAGAGACAGTACCAACAGTTAACAACCCGATAATAAGTGTAACTGTGAATAGAGTTAGTATTTTCTTAGAAACCTTCATCTAATTAACCTCGAGTGTTATTCTTAATTTAATCAATCGTGACGAATGTACATTTTTAAAGTTTCTGTAAGAACTGTGATTTCAGATTTTATCTGTTTGAGAAGTCAATAGTAAATTTAACTTCTAAACAGCAGAAACGTGTAAAATTCTTTTTGTAAATTGACTGAATGAATCTTTAAAATTGAAGCAAATTCTTCTAATTTTTCTTTGTTTAAGATTTCTTCTCCTTTCGTCTAATTTTCTCACGAGCTTTACGGTCTTTCTTATATTTCTTCAACATAAGTTCATCCAGCTGTTCATCAGTTAAATCAGGAGGATTTATCAAAGATTCAGGATTTTCAATTAATGCTTTGAGTAAATCAACAGAGGGTCCACTGTAACTTCCTGGTGTGATACGATCATCTATGCAGATTTTGACATCCATCACATTTCGAATATCAACTTTTTCTGTTTCTTGATCTAGAATCTGAGCTTTATGCATTTTTCCAAAAGTTATTAGCACTCCTGTTGTTCCAAGACTAAAGAGGTGGTGGTACACCGCATCAATATCTATGGAACCTAAATGAGCTAGAAAAACTGTAGACCACATTGGGATGTCCTTAGTAAAAGCATAAATTGGCATATTATGTTCGTCTGTCCAACGTAACATCCAGAAAATAAAACGAATCACCCATCTGGGAAAGGCACCCCAAAATTTGACATCCTTTTCATTCGGATTTTCCCCAAATCTTGCTTCATAAAGTTGCTTATTAACTATTTTCTGAACTGTTCCAAGATTATCAAAGGGGTCAAATTCTATCATAGCGTTTATTTCGTCCCCATCCTCAGTTTTTTCTTTCTTAACTACAAATGAAATGATAATCTTATTTCTCTGCCATAATCTTCTACCAGATACAAATCGATTGATTTTAGGACGCAAAGTTATTGTTCTCACAGCAGCTGTAAGGTAAATTTGGAACAAAGTTAATTTTTCTTTGCCTTCTTTACCTTTATTATATGCTTCTAAAAACTTGAGAGTTTTGGAAAGATCCACTTGGGTTTTAAAATGAATCTCACTTTCATTTTTATTTTGCATAATAAGAAATTCGAATTCATGAAATTTGGTAGTTTTTACTAATTCAGCATCAGGTCTTTTTGGCATTCATATCACATCGTCTATTAGAAATAAGGTTTCATTGGAGAAGGGAACGCTTTGTTAAATATATTTCGTCCATTAGTGCCTCATAAAAATATTTTTTAAACGACGATTAGCAAATACTTGACCAACTTGATTCATACTGAAGAAGAAATACCTCAAGAAAAAGCAATCAAGAAAGACAAAATTAAGACTTATGCGATTGCTGCAGCTAATAGTGGTGGTCAGCAATTTTACTTCAACTATGCTACTTTGATTGCTGTAGGTATAGGAGCAACCCCCTTACAAATGTCCTTCATTACTGCTATTCAAAATTTAGGGTCGTCTCTTCTACAAGGTTTTTTTGGTCGCTTATCAGATAGAATAGGTAGAAAGTTAGTCTTATTGTTTGGATTCATTATTGCTACTGTAACTACAGTTAATTTAGCCTTCCTTACATCTCCTGTTATTTTTATGGTTATTATTGGAATCTATTCTTTAGGAATAAGCATGGTCATCCCTTCCTGGAATGCTTTAATGGGAGACATTACTACAGAAAAAACTCGAATAAAAGTAATAAGTCAACTCAGTATGGTAGGAACTCTCGCTTCTTCAGTTTTGTTACTTCTATTAGGCTTTTTCATTGATTTAATACCATTCAAAAATACAGAATTAGAAACAAAATACAGAGTTATGGTTTTAGTGGGAGCCTTGTTCTTTGCTCTAGGAGCTATCATAATTTTAACCCTATCAGAAACTAACAGAATAAAATCAGAAAGGAAAGCTATTCAAATTAAGACTCTCCTGAAGAACAAATCATTTGTAATTTTCAGCGGAACTACAATGATATGGTGGTTGATAATGAGTTTATTATGGCCTTTATCGCCCTTCGTTCTTAGTAGATTGGAACCTAGCACATCTGCAGTAGCTATTCTTTCAGCTGTTTTTTCAGCAAGCATGGCCATTGGTTTCATGATTACGTTTAAAATAGGTAATAGAATCAGTAGAAAATTTATGATATTTATTGGGTTCCTTTCTCTCTGTTTAGTACCTATAACTTTGGCTTTTAGTACTCACTGGGCTCTAATTATCATTACTAATTTCTTTGGTGGATTAGGAAATGGTTTAATTAATGTATCAATCAGTACAGAAATTCTTAATCTTGCCGATCCTAAAATCAAAGGAACATATAGTGGAACATATAATGTCTTTCTAGGTATTCTAACTTTTACAGGTTCTTTTATTTCAGGGTTAATTTTTGAATTCTTTACAAGATCCAGTTTCTCTTTAATTTCTAAATCAGTTTGGTTAGATTTTTCAACAGGCTTTTTTTCAAAGTTTTTAGATTCCTCTTTAGATAGTTTTGGACTCTTTCTCAGAAACTTCCTCATCATAATTACCTGTTTAAGACTACTAGCAGCTATTCCTATACTTGTTCTAGCTATAAAGGAAAGAAAAAGGTCTAAATTGTAATCCTCTGCGAAACAGTTAAAATCCTCTCACAAAATTAAAGTTATGAAATTCGTTCATAGGACCAATTATTGTAATAAGTGCACCAAAAAAGCATTTTATCCTCAGTTAGTAAACAAAAAAACAATAGAACAAAACAAAAAGTGTCCTAGATGTGGTACCAACGTAGTATCATTTTGGGAGGAATTAAATAATAAATATATTTTACCATATTTTGTAGGTATGCCTTTTTTTGCTATGTCTGCAATTTATGGTTTTTGGACATCCACTTTAAATCAAATAAGACCTGTTGATATATTTGTAATTATCTTCAATATTATAATGACTGCAGTTTTCACAGTTTATGGGTTGCGGTATCGTAAACTAGAAGTAATTCCTCAAACCAATGATAATTCTCTAGAAATGTTGAAATCATTTAGAAAACAAACACTTTATGCTTTTCTTTATACTTTGTGTGGTTTTGCGATAGCAATCATTCTAGATATACTTATAGTTCTTATTTGGTTAGGCATAGCAAAAATAACTTAGATACTAATAAGTTCGTAAAAAAAATAGAACAGATGAGAGTTCATTCTATTCTAGATAAAGAGTTTTCTCCTTTTGTATTCCTCTTGTAGAAAAGAGGATTAACAGTCCTAACAGTGCAATTATCAAGGAAATATAAACCACAATTTCAATGCTGAATTTTCCAGATATCAACAACAAACTAACTCTATAACACCAGTAAAAAGGATTAATCATAGATGCTGTTGATGAACTGAGTGGATTTGATACAGCTCCGAAATAGAAAAACATAGCTAATCCAATAGAAACCAATGGAGAAATCCTTTCTGATGCTTCTCTAGCTAAGTTGCTATCTATTGCCATTGTGAGGAGTAGGGATATAAGTAACGCTAGAACTGCGAATATAATCGTAACAACGATGTCTCCAGCATTTAGAACGCCTAGATTCAAACCAAAGATTTCAAATATACTACTGAAGCTTGCTCCAGAAATTTGAGTTGCAGCAATAATCCCTAAAACATATGATAGTGTCGAACCCAGGGAAGCAACTAAACCAGTTATTGCTTTTGAGATTACGAGATCCCTGTGACGATGAGTATAAGCTAAAAGAATTTCCATTGTTCTCATTCTTTTCTCTCTAGCAAAACCGATACTGGAATAAGAGCCGGAGTTAAGGGCTATAAGTAGAAAAATCATATAACTTAAAGGCATAGCTAGAGCAGCTGCTTTAGGTCCTAAAAGTAATTCTTCTGGTATAGATGCAGGGGCAACTTCATCTTGATTAACTGGAGGAATTGTCCTATTTGCTAGAGTTGTCGCAATTACGCTATTTGCAATACTTCTGACAACTGCAAAAATACTTTCAGAAAAAAGTGATTGAGTAGCATCAACGATATAATAAGTTGGTACTCCTAGAAATGCTAGTTCAGTGAAATTAGATGGGATATACAAACCAAATTCAGTTGTATAAGTTACTGCTGATAAATTTGCTACTACCGCTACTTCAATAGTAGAATCACTCAAGAAATAATATGTGAGATTTCCAAGAATTGAATCACCTATATTTGCACCAGTATAACCCAAATCATCAGAGCAAATTAATAATGAAGATGTTTGTTGTGAACTAAATAAAGAAGGCAGACCAATTAGTAAAAACATCATAATAAAAGGACCACCAAACACAAAAATAGCAACTTTCTTTCTGAACAAAAGTCTCAAATCTTTTTTCAATAAAGTTTTAAGTTGCTTTACTCCCTTCTTTTTACTCATAATGATCCCTCCTTTCTAGAAATTGAACTCTTTATTGGAGTTTCAAAAGCTGCAATAATTGCATCTTCAAATTCTTGTGTATCAGGAGCATAAGTATTGATTATTTCCTCTTTTTTTCCTTGAAAAACCAATTTTCCTTGCTTAAGAATTCCACAATAGTCAGCTAACTCCTCTAAATCTGAAACAATGTGAGAAGAAAGCAAAATAGTTCTTCCTTCTTCTTCAACCAAGTTTTTAATAATTGATCTAATATATTTGGCTCTAGCTATATCCAAACCTGATGTGGGCTCGTCTAGCACGAGAAATTCTTTGTTTGTTATTACAGCCATAATAAAACTAATTGATCTTTGTTCTCCCCCAGAAAGTTTCGAAAATGGTTTGTTTAACATCTCATGAGTTATTTCCAGGGTTTGAAAATAATTAGCTAAAGTTTGACTAACTTCCTCATAAGAAACTTCATTCAATTCCAGAATAAATTTGATATTCTGCATAGGGGTCAGATCATAATATGCAGCAGAAACTTGTGGTAATAAACCAACTTTTCCTCTAATAGCTTTAGGGTTCAATGTTACATCGATATCGTTAACAATAACTCTTCCGAAAGTTGGTTTTAGAAGCCCAAGCAACATTCTAATTGAAGTAGTTTTGCCAGCTCCGTTGGGGCCGAGAAGAGCATAAATCTTCCCTTTTGGTATCTTTAGATTCACTCCATCTACCGCTAGTAGCAATTTGAATTGTTTAGATAGTTGTTGTGTTTCAACCATTAAATCTGACATTAGAATGAAATAGCCAACAGCATTTTTAAAACTATTTCTATCTTAATTTTTATCGGCAAAAAAGAGTATATTTTTTAAACTCTCCAATTTTCATATCACAATGACTCTTGATTATGCCATTTGTGGTACTCGTAATTCTAACATAGGTTTACCTACTGGTTTGAAAATTCTTAGAGAAGGTGGTAACGCTTTAGATGCTGTTGAAGAAAGCATCAAATTAATAGAAAACAATCCTTATGATATTACTGTTGGTTTCAATGGTTTTCCCAATCTTCTTGGAATTGTTGAGCTTGATGCTTCTATTATGGAAGGTAGTACACGAAACGCTGGTGCTGTTGCAGCTGTGAAGAATTTTCGTCATCCAATCTCAATCGCTAGAAAGGTTATGGAGATCAGTCCTCATGTGATGCTAGTTGGGGAAGGCGCAGAAAGGTTCGCAAAAGCATTGGGGTATCAGGAAGAAGATATCATTGATGAACTTGGTATTCAAAACTATCACAACATCATGGATGGAAAAAGTCTTGAAATGCCAATTGAAGCCCAAGAATTGGTCAGAGAGCTTTTTATGAGATTTGATGTTCATCTCAAGGAAGTTATGGAAAATTACTCAATCAAGGAATGGTACAGAAAATTAAGTTTTGACAAGCATGGAACAACAAACGTAATTGCTTTAGATAATGAAAGTAATCTTGCAGTGGGTGTTTCAACTTCAGGTATAGCTATGAAATTTCCAGGTAGAGTTGGAGATTCACCCATTTTTGGTGCAGGAATTTATTGTTCTGACAAAGCAGGTTCTGCATGTACTGGTACTGGTGAATTAGCAATTCGATTGTCAACTACCCGTTTGGTTGTTGATAGGGTTCATCGAAATATTGCTATTGATAAGGCTACAGAGATGGGAATTTTGGAACTCAAACAGCTCAAAGAACAAGGAGTCTTACACATTATATCTATGGATAAATCTGGTCAATGTGCAGCATTTACCAATAAAGATGGTTTATATCATTATTATGCAGATTCATCTATGGAAGATCCTGAAAAAAGACAAAGTGTTTTTCTAAAAATTCAATAAAGAAGAAAAAAGATAGAAGTGAATCTATCCAAAGAATAGAGTCAGAATATGAATAAAGAATACAGTGAAGATTCCTACGTTTGTAAGACCTACTAGAACATAGGTTGATATTGTTAGTATTTTAAATCCTTTCTCTTTAACTTTAACTGCTATAAATTGATATATTATTGGTAATATAACAAGCACTACCACAAATGTTGCTTGTAATGCTAATGTTACTGGATGAATCAATTGATATCCAAATCCATAAAAGGCTCCAAAAAGTGCTATCACAGTCATAATAAAAAGTACTATCTGAAATAGTAAAACAAAGAATAACCCATTGAAGTACATCCTAATATTGTCCATTGTTCTTTCTTCTTTGATATTCTGAACTAGTTTGTAAATTATGTGAATAGACAACGGTATTACAATCAAGACTATAACCCAAGTAAAGCTTAAGATAAGTTGGATATTTGCAGAAGTAAATACTCCGTCTGTTATAACCCCATTTAAGATAAATTGAACAATAATAAAAATCAGAGTGGGTAACATAATATATCTTACAGTTGAGGTTAACAAATCTTTAGTTCTTATTTCAGGTGGGTCTATTGATTCATCCTTATCAGGTACTGCTATAACACTTATTTCGTTTCTCTCATATTTAATCATTGAATACTGATAAGATATTAATGCTGCCCCAGCTAATAGGATACCATCATGTGGAAACATGTTCCATGGAAGTATAAATGCAAATGCAAAGAAAGAAATAAAAATTGATATCCACATACTGTTAACGATAAGTTTGTTAGGTTTCTTATCGATATTTTTCTCGCTTTTTTCTTTTCCTGTAATAGTTCTTCCCATCTTATTAAAAAACAATTGAATATGGTATATCATTCGACTGAAGGGGTTCTTTTCTCCAATGAATCCAGATCTTCTGTCAAAATCTGCAACTCTAGCTTTTTGAATAGCTCTTTTTTCTCTCATTGTCTTCCTTGATGTGTAAATCACAGCCACCAATAAAAAGATGAAAGCAAAGGGATAAATCAACCCATAGGAAACTTGTAGGGTATTATAGTGAAATCTTGAATCACTGATAACACTGAAGAAACCCAGAATAACTTCCAGACCCCAGAAGAGTAGTGCTGGTACAAATACCAACATTAACAATCTTCCTCCAAGCCTGGGAGAGTAATCAGGCTTTTTTGATATCCAGAAGGATGCACTCAATAGTAGCAAAAACAAGGCAAGTACATAGATTACTTGTTGTCCAATTATATATCCATAATTATCTTTTGAACTAAACAGAAATATACCGAAAAATGTTGATAAAAATACAAGTATTTTTAGAATAGAATAAACTGTAGTTCTAGTTAATAGAACTCTTTCTTCCTTAGTATTTGTTTTTGCATCTTTATAACCTAACTCTGCTAGCTTCTTATCAGAATCATTTTTAGCTGTATAAATTTCAGACGTAACGCGTGAAAAAAGCAGAAGGCACATTGCTATAATAAGAATTCTAAAGCCAAAAATTATCATTTGATATACTATAGTAACGTTGTCTTTCAGAGGATTAGAGAGAAGTATTACTGTAGGAAGGCCGAAAATAAGTGTTGTTGCAAAAAGAACCTTAAACGCACTTTTCATACTTGAAGATTTACTTAAAGAGGCTCCCAAAGCTTCATATCTTTGCCTTTGTAAAATAAGGTTATCTTTAGTTGAATCTGAATTTGACATAATTAACAATCACCTCATAGTTTAGGTGTTTATAATATTTTCTCTGCCGAGTTAATTTTATCACTCTATACTTGAATAAGCTGAAATCTCCTCAACTGATTGTTTTAGTACTGAAACAGCTGTTTCCAGCAGTTTTTGTCCTTTTTCTAAAGAAATACCTTCTAATGATCCAGCAATTCCTGAAGAAGAGAATTGATCTGTTCTAGAAGGTAAATATAATCCCCCTATTTCTCTTCCCCATTTGGATGATGATGTAAGATTTTCAAACCTGTCCGTATGTACTAGTTCTGGTTTTGCAGCAAGTATCACTGAAGTTTCTACAGCATCAGCATGACCACATGATTGTCCCTCAAATACAGAAGTAACAAGATCAGGGTGATTCCACCATTCAAAGAGCATACATGTCATTTTTAGATCATCATTACAATATGAAATTGCATTTAATATTGAAGACGTGTTCCCCCCATGTCCATTTACTGCTATAACTTTATCAAAACCATGATAATGTAAAGCTTTAAGCACATCTGTGACAAATTCTTCGAATACTTTATGCGTAACCCATAAGGTTCCAGGAAAATTACGATGATGTGAAGCAACTCCAACAGGAATTGTAGGTAAACAGAAAGCAAAAGGAGATTTTTCTGCAGTTTTTCGGGCAATATGTTCAGCAATTAGAAAATCTGTTCCTATTGGGTTCTGTGGTCCATGTTGCTCTGTGCTACCAATTGGCAGAATAAAAACTGACTTCTTGTTATCGATTTTAGAAATATCTTGCCAGGCCATTTCATGCAATAAATATCTATCAGATTCCATAAGCTTACGTTTTGTTTCTAATTTAAAAATCTTTTAACACAATTATAACAGAAATATTGAATTTCCATCACTAAAGACTTAAAAATTTGATTAACACATTATATTTTTGAGTACCAATGAATGTGTCCTCAAAAAATACAAGGAAGTTTGACAATCTATCCAATAAACTTCAAGATGTAAACTTGATGAAACTAAGTTTAGATCAAAAAATAGATCTCTGGATTAATCACCTTGGAAACTTTAGTGCTCCAGACAGAGTCTACATTTATTTCTTTGAAAATGATGTAAATGACATTGTAATTGCGAATAACACTCATGAGTGGTGCAGAAAGAAAATCCATTCTATGAAGGATGAACAACAAAACATACCAATAAATCTGTTCCCATATTTCAAACAAGTGCTATATGAAAACAAAAAAATTGCTAGAATCAATAGTATTAATGATCTTACTGATGATGCTCAACCAATGATTGAATTGATGAACTTTCAGGGAGTAAAAAGTATACTTGCTGTTCCCATTATAAAAGAAGAAAATACAATCGGTTTTATTGGATATGAGACAATTAAGAAGGAAAAAATTTGGAATAATGAAGATTTAAAAGCTCTTAAAGTTGTAGCTTGTTTAATAGCCTTAAAACATTAAGAACGATCAAGATAGGATTTTGTTTTTGGATAGAAAAGCTTAAAATTCAATTCGTTAGAAACAAAATGTAACAGATAAACAAGACCAGGTAGTCAAGCTTGGATGAGTAACACCGCGAGTGAACTCAGAGAAATATGATACATCCTTGGGGACTTGAAAGGATGTTTCCCTCAAGCTATCATGGATGTGATCGGGGGTTCAAATCCCCTCCTGGTCACCATTATATTTTCTTCCTTTTAGTTCTACGATTTACTGTGTATACTAGAAAAATTGTTGCCAGTATGCTCCATATAAGTCCAGCAAATGAAGAATGTATAGGTTCTTCAACATATTCACGCAGATTTTCAATCGGTGCCCACTCTTGACTCGAAAATATAATTAAACCATATAGACATGATTCTATGGTTATTTCCTTATCTGTCAAATTCTCATAAAAACCATCTCCAAAGATGTAATTCAATGCAGTTGCATTTACCACTTCTGAGCCAACATTTTCTAGGTTCATCAAATACGAAATTAGTGAAAAGTAAGCTTGATTCTTTAGAATAAGAAGATCATCAGTTCTATCTGTTTCATGTACTAGCCATTCTTCGTCTATAAAATTTGAAATCACTCTTTGATGTATATAATAACTGCTATAAAAGAAGTAGTAGTGATCAAATCTAAGTTTTTCAGCTCTTGAAAGTCCAACTGCTAGATACATTAAATCCAAAGCGCTAGCAGTTTGAGATGCCTTACTTGAAGTCAAATTATATTCAGAATAAATTTCATTCGCTGATGCATTTACTAAGCGAATATTAATGGAATTTAGAATGGGTTGTATGTAATCAGAAGCACACATATAATAACAATAATCTTGTTGAAAGAGAAGTTGATAAGTTGTAAGTAACCATAATCCTAATGCTTGATCTATTAGATAACTGCTGTTACTATAAGGTTGAATGAACATTTGGTGTTGAACAGAATAATAATGGTAGATTAAATTTGAATAAACTTCTTCGATGACATTAAAATTAAAGATTCTATTTGTATCTTCAAGGGCATAATATGACTGAATTAATGCATAAATGCCAATTATCTGCGATGTTATAGTTAGATTTTCTTGAAGATTCTCTATTTTTCGAAATGATCCGTTACTAAGTATTTCAAGAATTATAGAAATTTTATCAAGTACCTCTTCAGAACTGGGTAAATATCCTGCTTGAAGAAGCAAAGAATTTGTTAAAGAGGAAAGAATGATTAATTCAGAAGATGTGTTAGATACAGTTTTTTCATAGACTGGGTATCCATTCTGATCAGTAAAATTATCTTCAATCAGATTTACAGTTACTTCTACTGATTCAAAGTTAGGAGGATTAATGATAGGAGGCCTACCAGGGAGCATAAGAGGGATGAAAGGCGATACTATTACAAGAATAGAAATAACTGTGAAAAGGAATTTGTGTTCTGATATTAAGAACCGAAGTTTTCTTCTCGGTTTTTTACCTTTTTTTAAACGTTCTATGTTCTTTTTTGAATCTATAAGATAATCACGAACTTTTTCCATTTCTCCTTCAGTCTTTGCTTCTCTGCTATTAGTCATTTTAATCCTATACTAGTTTCATTATCTCTTTTATTGACTTCATAAATTCCTTTGGTACTTCTTCCTCAAATGCGTATATCTTTTCACTCAAGATGTTGAAATATGGAATTTCCAGCACAGCTGAGAATTTCTCTTCACCTATTCTCTTAAGCTCTGATAAGTTTTTCTCGAAATCTTCTTTATCAGCTTTAATTCCCTCTTCATCAATTTTGTTTATTAATAAAATCATTCTAGTATCTTCTTTTAACATAGCATAAATATTATCTGTTAACTCCTTCAGCCCAAGAACATTTGATGTGCTTGGAGTTGCTATAACAATTATTACATCTGAAACCATCATTGAATCAATAGACCTGTAAAAAAATCCAGGAATTGTATCAATCAGCAAATAATCATATTTTTCTGAGATTGCATCTTGTAACTGATATAATTTTGAAAGATATTTAGAATCATCTCTAGAGAGTTTATCTCTCTGTTTTGAGTGTTGCTTAAGAAACTCCATTGAGGAGAAAATCAAATCAAGCTTTGTTCCATTATCTGCAGTACAAGGAAAAATAATTTTAGAAAGTGAAGTACCTTCGAGTAGATAATCAGATAAAAATAAAGGATTTTCTACTTTAAAGTATGATTGAAATGATGGAGCCCTAAGGTCATAATCTAATGCCAAAGCTTTTCTTCCTTCCTTGGCTAAAGATCCGGCTATATTTAACAAGAGAGTGGTTTTTCCTGTACCACCTTTGTAACTATGTACACTTATTGTTTTCATTTATTTTCTCTCCTTAATGAAATATCTCACTTCTGTGCCACGGCTTTCAGGATTATCTTTACTTGGTTTATCAATAGCACTTCTCTCTCTATCTAGGAACCCTTCTTTGTGCAAAGCTACTAAATATCTAGACTCAAGATTGAATGCTCTCCCTGTAACAGCTGCTACTTCTTTACAAGTAGCTGTTCCTAGTTTTTGTACTGTAAAATAGGTTTTAATATGAGACTTATTTATTCTGATTTCAGGATCATAAGCAGATTTTGAAAGTATATCTAATGCAGATACACCAGATTGTACTGCTGTTTCTTCTATGTTTAGTTTACCCTCTATATTCTTCAGTCTTTTACTTATATCTTCAAGTAAACTAATCATTTTTTCGAAGTGTTTTTCCGACATCATGAATACGGTAATAGTAAGTATATATAAATATATCGGAATTTTGATATTTTGAGTATATCTTAATTACAAGGGGTAAAAACAACCGCGAGAGAAAGACTTATTAATATCTCACAATAATGATATCTTGATACAAATGAATAAAAAAGGAATAATTTTTTGCACGATTGTGCTGGTAGGTATAATATTACCTAGCATGCATGTAATTAGTAAAACTGAGAGTTTTTCACCAGTTATAAATTCATTAAGCATTGAAACTACAACTCCTTTAGACAATGTCTCAATTGAGATGATAACAGACTTACCTTCCTACCGATCTGATAACATTCCAAGTATTCTGCCTGGAAATTCTTTTGATGTTTGTTTTAATGTAACAAATAATTCAGACCAAGAGCTTAATCTTCTGGAATTTTATGCACAGACAAACGACTTTGGGACAATACAGAATCCGTCTGATTCTACTAAAGATTATCTTGAAATAGGAGAATCATGGATTACTAACAAACACTCAATACTTACAAAAACTACAGCTGGAGTTTCTTCTGCTCTAGATTTAGCCATAGTTCTTGATCAATCTGGTTCTATGGGTGATGAAATTGAAGCTTTAACTAACGAATTAATCAGAGTTATTGATGAAATTGATTCAGAAGTTCCTGATCTTCGAGTGGGTTTAGTCCTCTTTGGAGGTCATCAATATTATAACCCTTATCTTGAAGAAAGCTTGATTTACCCATTGACTTTCAATATTGATCAAATTGTCAACATACTATCTGTTACTCCTGCCAGTGGTAGCATTGAACCTTGGGGTGATGCTTTGTATTGTACTAAGGAAAATCTTGAATGGCGTGCTGATGCAGTTAAGTTGGTAATATTAATTACTGATGAGGAAAATAATGGCGGAACAGTTATAAAAACAACACAACAACTGAATGGTCTTTATCACCAATTTGCAGATGGTGGATTCATACTTTGTACTATAGCAGCTACTGGTTCGAATACTTACGTTTTTGAACAATTAAGCGCTGGTGCTGAAACAACTGGAGGTACTTATATTGAAATTGGTACTGAATATCCTCAGACCGCAGACATTCCAGATATCATCGGGGAATTAATAGTACTCTATTCAGTTGAATTGGACCTGAAGATAACTGTTCAACTATCGCACATAAATGATCAAGACGAAAAAAATAACATCATAAAAGAATTTGTTGTTTTATTGGACGATTTACCACCTGAAATTGATACGTGGGTTAGTTTTAGTGAAGATATCCTAACTGATGAAAGTTATGTCAACATCATGAGTGAAGTAAAGGATGTAACAGGTGTTCCATTTGTTGAGATTTACTATAAATTCGATAGAGCTACATTTTGGACTATTGCTAATGCAACTTCATCATTTAATGACTCATACTGTCTTTCGTTAATCTTTGGTGATCAAACTGAATTCTTGTACTACCAAATCTATACTGAAGATTGGTTAGGAAATGAGATTTATTGTGAGATACAAGAAATATGTCTAGCTGACATCTATAAATATTCAACCATACCTTTTGATAAGAAAAAAGAGATAATACTGCAACCAAATCAGAGAGTTGTTTATCGCTTAATTGGTCATCCTATAAATGATTCCTATGGAATAATTATTGGTGATGATTATTACACTTATGACATCTCTATAATAGATTCAACAGATTCTTCTATCAGTTTAGATAAACTAGATTCAAACTATGATTCTTTTGTAATCCCAGCTGCCCATACTATAAAAATCTCTTTGGTCTCTTCTGAAATCGTGAAAGTACTTATAGCAAATGCTATACCACAGAGACTTGAATTAGGAGACAAAACAAGTGTTAATATTGGAACTGAAGATGCTTTTCTGTTTGAGATAGATAATAGAATAGAATCTACAGAATATCGCAAATTTTATGCTGATTCTTATGTAGTTCAAACAGGTATCTATGTTTTCAATGCAAGTAATATGAACTACCTATACAAACAAAGTAGTGAAGTTTATCTTACAGAAGATGAATTCTTACTGTTGGTTGTTGCAGATTATCATGTTGGAGAGATTGACATAGGTTTTGTTGATGAGAATGAGTACGACACACATGATCATTATTATACTGGAGCAACTTCTTGGCCACTTTTTGTAACCATACTTGGATTAGCAGCTATACTTGGACTCCTAAAACGTAAGAAGAGGTGATCAAATGAGCAAATCAAAAACTCTCATTCTTTTTTTTATTACTCTTTCATTAACTATAACATTACTAACTCATACAAATGGATTGGTTATCACTGATGACACAACAACAAAAGCTGTAGATAAAAGTTACAGTCTTAAGGTTAGTTCTTCCTATAACAACAGTGAGTATTTCATTCTTATCGAAGGAGCAGTATTTGAATTTAGTATTTCTGTTCAAAAATGGGGAAGCGTTATACAAGGCCCTTACAATGGTCTTATGATACAATTAGTTTTAGATCAGAGTGAAACCATTTACGATAGTTGGTTAATCAATCATGGTGATACAGGAATACATCATTTTACAACTGGAGTGGAAATTTACGAGATTATTAGAGTTAGAGTAAGTTCTCTTTATGTTGAAGAATGTTTATTTAATTTTACTGCATCAGATGTTTATCCTATCTGGACCTATTCCATGAATCTCAATCTAGAACATCAATTTTTCTTTGGAGTAGAGAGATTTGCAGATTATTACCAAAGTATTGACAAATTAGTCACTCTTCTAGGCAGTAGATACCTTGAAACAACTAACTATACGCTTAATCTTCTTGATGGAGATCAGACAACAATCAAATCAGAAACGGATAATTTTGCAATAAGTGACGTGTCAGAGTTAAATATAGAAATAGATGGGGGGATATTTGAAGGGGATTGGTATGAAATAATCTTTAATTTTAACGATTATAATGCCGAGAACGACATTTTAATTAGTTTGTTTTATGATCATATTCAAACCGAGAATATTGCTAGGTTATTTATGAATACAGGAGTAAAAAATCTTGAAGAGATTCCATTTGATAGAAAATACTCTGACTTAGCTTTTCAATGGAAAATCATCAATGATTCTATCGAAACTAACACGCCTCCCTTTTTTACAGCTAATCCAATAATCGTATTATTCTCTGTATTGTACCTTGCTGGTGTTTTCATTTCTTTCAAACTCTTCCAACGAAGAAAAAAGAATAGAGTAACAGATCATAGTTTGAACAAGAATAAAGTTAAATATTCACCTAAGCCTGCTTATGATGTTGATTTCCAGAAAAAAGACATTGACTATAATTTAGTTACAAAAGAAGCCATCATTGTAACTTGTTCCATATGTTTACAAACTATTTCAAAAAAAGAGACTATCATTCGATGTCCTTCTTGTGATATAGCTTTTCATAAAAACCATCTATATCAATGGGTTGTTGGAAATGGAACCTGCCCAGCTTGTAAAGCAAGATTAAAGATTCAAAAAGAATAATAACTATTCTTTTTTCTCTATCTAAAGAAATTTTTTTCAATTCTTCTGGTGACATGTCCCAATGTTAGTTTTTTTAAATGCTTTCGAAAGTAACAAATCAAAAGGAGTCTATTCTTAAAATGACACAAGCAGCTTATATCCTTCTAAATGTTCAATCGGGCATGTTAGAAAAAGTTCAAGAGGGTCTCAAACACATTGTAGAGGTTACAGAAGTTTACGCAGTGTATGGTATCTATGATTTAATTGTAAAGATTGAATTCGGAACAATGGACGAATTGAAAAATCAAGTTTTGAACAACAATATAATTCTAGAAGGAGTAAAGAATTCAATGACAATGATTTGTGTCAATTAAGCTCTAATCTTTCGAATCCCTAGGTTTTGATAGTATATTCTCAATTCTCTCTACAAGAACAGTTGCAGGAATATCAAAAGTGGTTATTTTAGCTCGTCTTCCTCTTTTTCCTTCTTCAATTGGTCCTACACTTTTACCAATAACACCTACTTTATCTAAGGTTTCTATAGCAGATCTGAAAGTCGATTTTCCACGTGATTCTTCTTCATGTTCCTCACAAGCTAAAAGATAACTGTCGTAACCATCATCAACCGTTGTAGATGTTACACCCTTTAGTGAAAGTTTTTTCGCAACACCTAAAGCTGCTAATAATTCATGGTCTCTAAGCTCAGATAAAACATCTCTTCGCAGTTCTGGATAAACATCAGCTTTTGCAGCTCTGATATAATCAGGAACAATAAAGTTCTCTTGTTTTAAATCAGTAAGTTTTCCAGACCTATATAGAATTTCGAGTCCATGTCTTGCATTTTGAGAAGAAGCACAAATATCCGCAATAAGATTTAATGTTTCATCAGAGTAAGAAGTGGGATAGAGAGCCATACTAGCTCTATATTCAAGAATTTCCAGCAATTGGTCCCTTGAATAACCAGAAACATCTATTTGATCGTGAATATGCCCAGATAAAGGCACGTTCAAAAGAGATTTCCATTCAGTAGGTCTGGAAATTATTATTGTTGAAATCATGCTTTGTTCTGAACCGAAATACTCTCCAGCATGGAAGATACTCAAGATATCTTCGGAATTCAACATATTAGCCTCGTCAAGAGCGATTATTAATCGTATATCTTCCTTGATTAATCTTTTTACTAGCATATCTAGAATTTCTTCATCACTAAAACCTCTAGATTGAATGTGGAAGTGTTCTGATAATACATTACGTAAAATAGCTGTTTTGCTTCTGAAAGAATGACAATTATAATATAAGAATTTTACATTTATATGCCTTGAATTTGCTGTACTTTCGAATCTTTTCATAGTATATTTACACAAATTGGTTTTTCCAATTCCAGCATTTCCGACTATAGCAACATTAACTGAAAACGAACCTTCTTTTCCTAGAAGTGATCGGAAATTTCTAGCTAGTCTCTTAATCTCCTCTTCTCTTCTTGGAAGCTCTGGTGGAACATACTCTGGATAGAGAGATGATTCATTTTTGAAAATGGATTTTCCAAACATTGCTTCTTCTACATAATCAAAGCCAGACATAATTTCTCCTCAACAGAGATATACTTTGTGACTTAAATAAAAAATCTTCCGCTTAGAAGAGACTAGTACCATATATAGTTTTATTAGAAGAAGAAACACAGTTTAGAATAGGTTAAGGGGTGAATTAAATGGAAGAACATCAAGAGCAATCTGATGTGAGAGTTCACATAATTGATTATGAAGATGTCCCTAGTCACCAATTTCCTTTCTTTGTTTCCTATAGAATGTTCTTTGATGAGCAAATCAAATGCTATGGGTTTTTCGTTAAAGATGAGTTAGTTGCTGTAACAGCTGTTATTCCTGATGAACCTGGATATGAAGGTGGTTTTGTACCTGTAGGATGTCCAATAATTTATGTTTTTGAAGTAAGAGAGGACATGAGAAGAAAGGGTATGGGTTACAAATGTGCACAAGAACTGATAAACAATGTCATAGAAGAAGATACAATTCAGCTTTGCTGCTCACCTTTTGTACAACCATTCTGGTCAAAAGTAGGATTTGAAATTACGTTTTTTGATCAATCACTCTATATGAACAAAATGATACTTAAAAAAGAAGAAAAGGAGAATTAAGTTTTTTTCTTATTTTTTAGGACCAGAAGAAATTCTCTTTATAATCATACCTTCAAGAAGGTAAGGGTTAAGATTCATTCCTAAGTTGATAGCTTCAGTTAATCTACCCTCACTATTTGAGTAGACAGTCATCAGTTTTTCATCTTGTTTACAAAAATCACCAATCTTCTTATGAAGATAAACTCCAGCTTCTTTATGTCTTGGTGCTCCAGCAGCTTTTGCTATTCTATTTACAGCGGAATTTGATAATTTTACAATGTATCCATCTTTAGGAGCTAATATATCAGAAGTAAATTCACCAACAACCACATCCTCTCCTGTAACTGTTGCATTTCCCCCTTGAACACCTATAATCTCTTCCATTTTGGCCTTGGTTTTGCCTTTAGTAATATAATCAGCTGCTAGAGCAGCACCTTGACCAGGTTGAGCAATACCTGCTAATTCAAAGAGAATTCCTGAAAGTTCGCTGCTTTTTTCAAATACACTTGTCGGACCTTTACCCTCAATAACATCAAGAGCTTCTCTTGCTTCAAGAGCTGGACCTACAGCTTTTCCAAGAGGTTGTTCTCCATAGCTTAAAGCTGCTTCAATTTGAATTCCAAGTCTTCTACCTAACTCTGTAGCTTCATGGGCATAATCAATCGCATCTTCTTTGGTTGGCATTTTGGTTCCTATACCTGTAGGTATATCTAAAACCATATGATCCACACCAGTAGAAACTTTCTTACTAAAAATACTTGCAAGCATCTGACTATGAGGATCTATCCCTAATGGTTGTTCGACTCTATGAATTACAATTTCATCCAGAGGTGACAAATCTAGTGTTCCACCCCAAACTAACATTCCTCTTGTTCTAGGTGCAATTTCTAAGATTTCATCTGCTGAGAAGTTTACATCACAAAGTACTTCCATTGTATCAGCAGTTCCAGAAGGGCTTGTTATTGCTCTTGAACTTGTTTTAGGTATAAGTAGCCCAGCTGCAGCTACAGTTGGTACTATTATAAGACTCACTTTATTTCCTGGAATACCACCAATTGAATGTTTATCATAAACTGGTTCTTCAAAATTAAGTGTAGTACCAAATTCTGCCATAAAGGTTGTAAGATATTGAATTTCATCCATATTTAAACCGAGATAATATTGAGCGAGGGTAAACATGGATATTTCTAAGTCAGTATAATTCCCACTACATATATCATTAACAATTGAACGTATTTCTCCCTCTTTCCAGACACTTCCTCGCGTCTTATTCTTAACATGTTCAATAGATGCAGGTCTTCTACGAGCAAAAACATTCACTTTTTTGTTTGATCCCACATTTAACAGCTCAAGTGATTCACTTTTTAATCCAACAAGACCTGGTTCAATCAATTCTTCAGTGGCAATCACTTCGCACATAATTTCTCCGCTATCACTTTTAACTTTAACATTTGCAGAATGCTTTATTTTTAACTCATTAAGCGTTTCTGTATTTAGGAGAGCAAAATCTCTCTCTACTTTTAAATCAATTTTTTTAGTTTTTAATGTAGTCATTAAAATCAACTCATGGTTATTTTACATTAAAATTCCATTATTTTTCTTTCGGAAGAAAAAAACTGTTAAATAAACATATAACATTTTCGTTATTGGGTAAAATTGGACAAAGGCACTTTATTGACAATCAAAAAAACAAATTAAAAGAAAAGAAAAGAAAAATTATTTCCTTTGAGCTATCTTTCTTGCTTCCAAATAGAGTTTGAATCTTTGGAAAGCTCGTAATCTGATTGCTACAATTAATCCAACTGTAATCAAAAGTATAGGAATCCATACTACCCAAGTTGTAATAGTATACGGCAGCCCCCATCCATGAAGTCGAATTAAAGACATGTTAACACCAGCAAAGTGTCCAGTACCATTTATGAATGAAGCACTGTAGACCATTGTATTAGCCAAACCTGTTGCCTTGTCATAAGTTATCACGATCCGAGTAACATTATTTGTTTCAGTGGTCATTGTGTTATTATATACCACAGTATCATCAAGTACAGACCATTGTGTTGTATTAACATAAGGTGATCTAGCTAAATAATCAGCGAAACTTGTTTCATTATAGAAGAATGTTTGATTATAATGAGTTACTGCAAAATCAGTATAGTTGTAATTAGCTTCATAATAGTCTAAAAATGTTGATGAATTATAATAATCATTAGTGAAGTTATCCCAGTGATTAATTCCAATTGGTTGAACAAACTTGAAAACGGCTCGACCATGTACTATATTATTACTATATCTTGCCATTACATCGTTAACATATATCAGGGCCCAAGAATGTGGTTGACCTAATTGTAAGGATGGTTCAGTACCAATGAGGACGATTATATTATCTCCTACCTTTAATTTTTTATCACCTTCTGAAAGATGGAAATTATCTGTTCTGTCTAATGTTTCAACTTTCCACTTGAATTTCATGGCTCCTTTAATGTCTTCATGGTATTCATAATAATGTAATTGTGACATATTGACAACTCCAGGAGCATTAATTGATTGTGTAATATCATCCTTCAATTCGTACTCGTTATTCTGAATATGATCATAGAGAGCTGAAGCTGTCCACATATTGATAGAAGAAGAACTTAGAATTATAAGAACAGTAAATAAACCGACGAGTCTGCTCAATTTCATAAATATCACTCAATTTACTAGTATATTTGTTTTATCGTGAATAGGACACATTATTAACTTTATTGGTTAATCCTACAGAAAAAACCACCAGAGAAAATAATCAGGGTTTAACAGTGAAGTATAATCGCTTCTTGTCCTTACCTCTATTTTCAGTTTTCAAAGGAACAAATGAACCTATTTCCTTTGTACTTTTCACATGAACCCCTCCATCAGCTTGGCGATCAATATTTTCTATATCAACTATTCGTAAAATCTTCACATTCTCAGGGATCAGATTAACTTTTGTTCTAATTAAGTCATGATCTTTCAGAGCTTCTTCTCTTTCTAAGTATGATACAGATACTTTATGATCACCATCTATTATCTTCTTCACAGTAGTTTCTATTTCTTGAACTCGTTCTTGTCTTAAATGATCAATATCAAAATCTACTCTACTCTTCTCAGGAGTAATATTACCTCCTGTAACAGTAGTACCATATTTTTTGTACAGAATGCTAGAAATTGTGTGTAAGACCGTATGTAACCTCATCTGTTTGTACCTTCTCTCCCAATCTAAAATGCCCTTTACCAATGTTCCGCTATATTTGATATCTGGATTTGATGAAAGTTTGTGATAAATCTTCCCACCTTTAGAAGTAACTTCAATAACATCCAGTTGCTTTCCATCATCAAATGATAAAGTTCCAAGGTCTGAAGCCAAACCTCCACCTTTTGGAGCAAAAGCTGTTTTATCTAATATTACTGAATCCTCGATGATTTCAATGATTTTTGCTTCAAATTCTTTTAGATAAGAATCTTGTTGGAAAAGTAATTCTGTCATGAATCAAATAAAATTCAGAGAAATTAAAAATGTTATGAATGGGAATTTAATCTTCAATTACTGAAACTTTGGTCATTGTATCTACATCTATCAACCCATGATCGGTAATTTTTAAGTGTGGAATTACTGGCAAGGAGATGAATGCAAGTGCCATAAATGGCTCAGAAATTGTTGTTTTCAAATCCTCTAAGGATTCGTGCAATTGTTGAGTCTTTGAAACAACTTCCTCAAAAGGTTTGGTACTCATTATTCCAGCAAATTCTAGTGGAAGAATAGTAATCTTTTCCTTAAAGACAACCACTTGTCCACCCTTTGATTCCTTAATAGCTTTAATAGCTTTCAACATAGAAGGATAGTCTGTTCCCACACATATTAATTGATGACAATCATGTGCAACAGTACTAGCTATAGCACCTCCTTTAATTCCCAATCCTTTAACATAACCTTTACCGATTTTTTGCTCAGCAGAGTGTCTGTTTATAACAACAATTGGTAAAATGTCGTTTTCTAAGTCAGGAAGAATTACACCATTTTCAACTTTCAAGGTGTGCTTTTTATGGTCTGTTATTAGGGAGTGTTCATTTAAAGAAATTACTTTCACATTAACAGTTTCTACATCTGCTATTTTTAGTTTTAAATTGTCAATTTCCGGAACTTGAAGTTTTGTTAGTGTGTCTAGAATAAAATTTGGGTAACTGGGATTTTCAAGATCATAATTAATTCTTCCATCTTCTACCACGATTTTTCCAGCAATTAGCACTAGTTCAACATTGAAGTCTTGTAAATTATCTACCACAATCAAGTCTGCATTCTTTCCAGGCCCCAAACTACCAATTTCATCATCTACTTTAAGATGACTAGCAGGATTTATTGTTAGCATTTGAATAGCTTCCAGTGGGTCAATTCCTGTATTAATAAGAAGGCGATATGTATAATCAAGATGACCTTTTTGTAGTAAATCT